>JAAYWU010000364.1 GCA_012516295.1 Clostridiales bacterium
CAGCGAATTGCGGATTTCCCGCTCGATGGACGGGAAAATCAGCCGGTCGTAAGCGTCCTCCCCCGCCTGCCGGACGGCTTCGGAGCAGGGGCTGTTTCCCTTTACGAAGGTGGATTCCACAATATGAAGCCCGCGCGTGCGGTCCAGATCGATGGCCACTTTCAAAAAGCCCTCGCGCTCGCCGCGGTCAATGGCGAGTACGCGGTGGCCGGCAATTTTCCTGCACGGCTGGCGGAAATCGTAGTACTGGGCGTAAACGGAATCCTCGTCCGGGTCCGCGGCTTTCGAAACCACGTCCCCCTGCGCCATGGCGACCACGCGCAGACGCTTGCGCACGCCCGCGTCGTCGGAAATGCGCTCCGCGATAATATCGAGCGCGCCCGCAAGCGCGTCCTCCGGGGTTTCCACGCCAAGCTCCTGGTTCACATAGGCTTCCGCCAGATCAATCGGGTAGGGCGAATCCGGTTTCTGCTCGAAAATCGCGTCCGCAAGGGGTTCCAGCCCCTTCGCCTTCGCAACGGACGCACGGGTTTTCCGCTTCGGGCGGAACGGGCGGTAAATATCGTCGATTTCCGACAGCGTTTCGGCGGCGGCCAGGGCGGCGGCAATTTCGTCCGTCATGCAATCGGCGGCGGTAATCAGCCCAGTGACTTCCTCCCTCCGCTTTTCAAGCGAGCGCAGGTATTCCAGCCGTTCGGCTATATTCCGGAGCATCTGGTCGTCGAGCGAGCCGTGCGCTTCCTTGCGGTAACGCGCGATAAAGGGGATGGTGTTCCCCTCGTCGATCAGCTCGATCACCTTCTGCACCTGCCATTGCTGCAGCTGGAACTGCTGCGCCAATATTGAAACAAAATCCATGAAATCCCTCCGAAAGATCAAAATGCTTTACTGTATCCGTTTCACAACGGCGGAAACGGCGTAGCATACGCCGTAAATCACCGGCTGATGAACAATATAAATGATCAGGGCGTGCCGCCCCAGCCACGAGAAAAACGGGACGCGCGACGGATAAAACGACGCGGGAAAGCGCCCCTGCGCGGCAAGCTTGCCAAGGAAGGTGCCCGCCGCGAAAACAAAAATCCACGGAAACAGCGCGAAATAGTCCGCGCTTTGGAACGTACTGCTGTAAATGCCGAGCGGCGCGAGCCAGTTTGTCTGATAAAGCGACTGCGGGAGCGTCACGCCAATCCGCGGCGAAAGGCCCAGGTACCCGCTGGAAATCCCCATGGTGCAGATGTAAAGCACCGCACAAACCGCGACCGCCGCCCACGAAAAGCGGAAACGGTCGGCAAGGGGCTTCAAAAGCCCGTACAAAATCATGCAGACCGATAAAAAATGCAGGATGCCGAACACAATCACTTCTTCCGGCACCACAAGCCAGGTAACCAGCGTAATCGCGAGCGCCACACCGAGGAGCTTTATGCCGCGCAGAAGATTCGAATGCGAAAGGTTCGAGGAAATGCCGGAAATCAGCATGAACAGTCCGGCGTAATAGGGTTCCGCGGGCATAAAAAAGTCGAGCAGAAACATGCCCGCTTTGCTGTTATATAGAAAGGCCAGCGTATAAAAGCCATGGTAAAAGACCATGCAGAAAACCGCAAAGCCGCGCAGCTCGTCCATTAAATGAATGCGCCCGCGGCCAGCGCCCGAATTTTGAGGCATCCGTTCCCCTCCCAATAGAATGGCAAAAAAGCTGCCGGGCGTAAAATCATGCAAAATAAGGCGGCAAGCGCCGCAACCGGGGCAGCATACCCGCAACCGCGTCTTCGCAATTTTGCGGCTGCGGAATTTACCCGGCGGGCTGCCCTCCGGTCATCGTTTTCTATTTATTAATCCGGCAGAGTATGTTATACTAAAAACAAAGTCCGGTTTCTTCTGTCTATTCCCATTCGTTTATCATTTATTATATCATGATACAGGAGGCAATTTCAATGAAAGAGACAAAATTGACCCGCGAATACACCGTCAAGGAAGAGATGCTTGCCGTCAATTTCGGCAGCGGTAGCGTGCGCGTGCTTGCCACCCCCATGGTTGCCGCCTTTTTTGAAGGAACGGCGGCTGAACTGGCGCAAAAAAACCTGGAAGAGCCTTTCACCACCGTCGGCTCTGTCATTACCGTTGAGCATCTTGCCCCCACAGCTCTCGGCTGCAAGGTAAGCGTTACTGCCGAGCTGACAGAAATCGACGGGCGCATATACCGTTTCAAGCTGGAAGCCCATGACAACGCCGGGCTGATTGCGACCGGCACGCACGAGCGGGTAAGCGTGAAAAAGGACCGTTTTGAAGAAAAAGCAGAAAACAGAAAAAATCAATAAAGAAGGGTTGATCAAATGAAACCAGCATACGATTTAATCTTATTTGATTTGGACGGCACCCTCACCGATTCCGAACCGGGCATTACCTCCTGCGTAAAGTATTCCCTCGAAAAAATGGGGCTCCCGGTCCCCAGCCAGCAGGTGCTCCGCAAGTTTATCGGGCCGCCGCTTTATTACGGTTACGTAAATTTCTGCGGCATGACGCCGGAACAGGCGGAAAAGGCCAGCGTTTATTACCGCGAAGTGTACCATAAGACCGGCGCGTTCCAGAACACCCCCTATCCCGGCATTATGGAGCTTCTGGAGGAACTGAAAAGCGCGGGCGCAACGATGGCCGTGGCAACTTCGAAACCCGACCCCATTGCCTACCGCGTTCTGGATTATTTTAAGCTCTCGCCTTATTTTAACTACATTGCCTGCCCCAATGAATCCGAGCACAGCGGCGAAAAATACGTGCTGCTGGAATCGTGCCTGAAGCATTGCGGGGTAAAGGCCGAAAACGCCGTGATGATCGGCGACACACATTTCGACATCGAGGGCGCACAGAGGGCCGGCACCCATTTTATCGGCGTGCTGTACGGCTTTGGAACAAAAGAGGAAATGGAAGAAAAGGGCGGCAAACTTTTCGCACGCAACCTTGCGGAGCTGAAAAACCTCCTCCTGATTCCCGACTAAAGCGCGAAATTTGCCGCGGTTGACGGAACTTTGTCGCTTCTTTCACAAGAGTACTTGACAAAGCAAGGCCTTATCTGTAATATATAATTTGAACTGAATACACAGGGGCGCTGAGTAACCTCGGCTGAGAGAAAGCGAATGGACGCTTTTGACCCTTAAACCTGATCTGGATAATGCCAGCGTAGGAAATTTGCTTTTTAACGCTCCAGCGGAATCCGTGGAGCGTTTTTTATTTCCCGGGTATTGTTGTTTTTCGGTTCAAAATTTCGTATTTTGGAGGCATCATTATGAAAAAAAGCAATACCGTAATTCTTGTGGAATGTGCGCTGATGATCGCCATGTCGACCGTGCTGAGCATGTTCAAACTGTACGAACTGCCGCAGGGCGGCTCGGTCACCTGCGGAAGCCTGGTGCCGCTGGTTCTGGTTTCTTACCGCCACGGGCTGAAATGGGGCGCGGGCACCGCGTTCGTGCACAGCCTTTTGCAAATGCTGATTAAATTCAATCCGCCGCCGGCAAACAGCTTTGCCGCTTTCGCCGGTGTTGTGCTTTTAGACTACGTCCTTGCGTTCACCGTACTGGGAATCGCGGCGTTCTTCGGCAAGCCGTTTAAGAACCGTTCCGCCAGCGTTGCTGTCGGCGCGGCCGCCGTAACATTCCTGCGTTTCCTGTGCAGCTTTTTCTCCGGCATCCTCATCTGGCAGGGTTACGCGCCGAAGGATATGCCGGTTTGGCTCTACTCCCTTTCTTACAACGGGGGCTACATGCTTCCCGAAGGAATCATCACCGCGGTGGCCGCCGTCATTCTAATCAAGGCGCTCGACCGCGTGGAACATCGCACTCCGTCAAAAGCTTGATTTATAAATCCGTATCCTCCCAATGGAAAAGCCCGGCTGCGTGAAAAACGCCAGACGGTTTTTTCTCCTGCGCGGCTCGCGCGGCTCTGCGTGGTTTCAAGAGCTTCCGGGTCCCCCGCGCGCGAAACCGGACCGGCCGGACTCTTAAAGGCTAAGGGCTTTTGCAGGAAAGGCGGTATCCGAAGCATACGGCAAAA
>JAAYWU010000365.1 GCA_012516295.1 Clostridiales bacterium
GTATGACCGAATTCATCGATATGCATATTGATGTTTTTCTCACTAATATTGAAGATTTTGCGAACCAGCGAGAAACCGTTTGAATGGACGCCGGAAGAGCGCAGGCCAATCAGTACGTCGCCCACTTCAATCTGCGAGCCATCAATGATTTTTTCGCGGTCCACCATGCCGACGGAAAAGCCGGCAAGATCGTATTCGTCGACCGGATAAAAGCCGGGCATTTCCGCGGTTTCCCCGCCGATCAGCGCACAGTTGGACTGTACGCAGCCTTCCGCCACGCCGGAAACAATCTGCGCAATTTTTTCCGGATAATTTTTTCCTACGGCAAGGTAATCGAGGAAAAACAGCGGTTTTGCCCCGCAGCAAACCACATCGTTTACACACATGGCGACGCAGTCAATCCCAATGGTGTCATGCTTGTCCATTAAAAAAGCAATTTTAAGCTTTGTTCCCACGCCGTCCGTGCCGCTCACGAATACAGGCGTTTTCATTCCTGACAGATCGGGCTGAAACAGGCCGCCGAAGCCGCCGAGCCCCGAAACAACGCCCGGTATGTTTGTACGCGCAACATGGCTTTTCATAAGTTCAACCGCTTTATATCCCGCGGTAACATCCACCCCGGCCGCCTTGTAGCTCTCGCTGAAACTTTTCATTTTTATCCTCCCTACTCCTGTCAAAGTTCTTGAACCTTCGCCTGTATTGCCGCGTCCTTCTGCGCAACGCCCTGTGCCATTTGCTTTTTCATTTCCACCAGCTTTGCAGCAAGGTTCTCATCGGAAAGAGCAAGGATTTGCGCAGCAAGAATGGCCGCATTGTCCGCGCCGTCAATTGCCACGGTAGCAACCGGAATGCCGCTTGGCATCTGTACGGTGGCTAAAAGTGCATCCAGCCCGTCTAGTGTTGACGACTTAATCGGAATTCCGATGACCGGAAGGGTCGTATGCGCGGCAAGTACGCCCGCCAAATGCGCTGCCTTTCCTGCCGCGGCGATAATGACGCCGAAGCCGTTCTTCACAGCGGAAGCGGAGAACTCCGCTGCTGCCTGCGGTGTCCTGTGAGCGGACATTACATGTACCTCCATGGGAATGTCCAGTGATTTTAAACGCTTTACAGCGGCTGAAACCGTTGGAAAGTCGCTGTCACTGCCCATAATAATCGCTGCCTTTTTTACACCCATCATTACACTCTCCTATTGTTTTCGTCGGCCCGTAAAAAGAACATAAAAAGAAGGCTGCACCCCACGAAAAGGCACAGCCTAAGCTTATGATAACAAACGGGATATTGGCGCAACTCGACAGTAAATTCCTTGCATTCCAAAATTGTTGGAAACGGAAAATCCTGCCATTTGCATTCCCTCCGACAACTTATGATATATTTATTGTAGGGGATTCAAACCTGAATTTCAATAGATGATCATACGAAAAATTATTTTTGTACAGAACTATTGCTGTACGGTATGAAGTTCGACATTATTTGTATAATATGCCGCCGTTATTCTGCCGATTTCGGTCCATCCGCGACCAATTCCTTAACAGAAGCCGCCAAGCCGGCTATGGATTGGATATTGGAAGGAATAATAAGCTTTGTTGCTTTTCCATCGGCAGCCTTTGCAAATGCGTCCAGGCTCTTCAGGGCAATAACGCCGTCACGCGGGTTTGCTTCGTTTAAAAGCCTGATGCTGTCCGCGTAAGCCTGCTGCACCAGCAGAATCGCCTGCGCTTCACCCTGTGCTTCACGAATCTTGGATTCCTTCTTTGCTTCGGCACGCAGGATCGCGGATTCTTTTTCACCTTCGGCAATCAGAATCGCACTACTCTTTTCGCCTTCCGCCGTCAGGATCTGCGCACGGCGTTCACGCTCGGCTTTCATCTGCTTCTCCATGGATTCCTGAATTTCCTTCGGCGGAATGATATTCTTCAGTTCAACACGGTTCACCTTAATACCCCAGGCATCGGTTGCCTCATCGAGGATGGTGCGGATTTTCGTATTGATTACGTCACGGGAAGTGAGCGTGTGATCCAATTCCAGTTCACCAATAATGTTACGCAATGTCGTGGCAGATAAATTTTCAATTGCGGAAATCGGGCGTTCAACACCATAAGCATACAGCTTCGGGTCCGTTATCTGGAAATAAACGACCGTATCGATTTGCATGGTAACGTTATCTTTTGTAATAACAGGCTGGGGCGGGAAATCAATCACCTGTTCCTTTAAAGATACTTTTTTCGCAACCTTATCGATGAACGGGACCTTGAAATGAAGCCCGGTTGACCATGTGCTGTTATAGGCGCCTAAACGCTCAATAACATAAGAATGTGCCTGCGGAACAACTTTAATATTTGTAATAAAAATTATAACGGCGACGATGATTAAAAATAACAAAACATAACCCATAAAAATCCTCCTAATACTTATTTATGGATGGGTGCTACAATCAGTTTTACTCCTTCAATGGAGTTGATTCGTACGTTTTCTCCTTTTTGAATAATGGAACCGTCCTCACTACGCGCGGTCCAGATACTGCCGCGGACTTTTACCTGGCCAACACCGAGGGTATTATTGATTTCAGCAATGACAAGACCTGTTTCACCAATATAGCGGCCGGCATTCGTATCCTCCTTTTTAACATTCATCAGTTTTCCAACAACCGGCCTGGTCGCTATTAATGTAACCGTCGTCACACCAGCGAAGAAAACGGTTTGGAGCCACATCGGAGCGCCTAAAAGATTCGCAATCAGCGCGGCCACACCGCCTATTACAAACCAAATCGACACTAGCTGTGCGGTTAATCCTTCCAGAACCGCAGCAATAATGATTACGCCAAGCCAGATATACGGTAAATATGCTTCCATGTTACCACCCCTTTCCTGATTGTAGCTGCTATCTTATCACAAATCGGATTTCAACACAAAGGCGGTAATAATCGAAAAAAGCCGGAATTTAACGCATTTTCACGAAATCCGCCATACCGTCTTATGGAATCGAATCGGGGCGAAACGGCTCGAGTTGGTTCACCTCCGCTTGCTAATTTCCGTACACAACAAAAAATATTAATCTTATTGACCATTATACTATAGTTCGGATTAAAAGGGAATATTTTTATTTTGAAAAATAAAGCGTCGCCTGAAAATTTTCTAAAATTAACTAACGGCCTTTATTACCGATTTTTCCATAATTCCCCTTCTTTTTGCGCACAACCATATGCTTATGAGTAAGCCTTTTCTCTAAGACATTGGAATCATTTCTTCCGTTATAATTTCCAATATGACATATCAGCCAATATCTATAATCGCAGAAAACATCAAAATTGAGAGAACCCCCGGCTATCCGTCCTACTACGGTATAAGAGTGAGGGATTGCGGAAGTTCCCCAAGGTCTACTTAAAATAATCCGGTGCTTTTATAGCAGAAAAAAACGGACGCCAAAAATGACGTCCGTTTTTGTAATTTAATTTATTGTCCGGGAAATTAATACATGCCGCCCATGCCCGGGTCTGCCGGAGCAGCCGGTGCCGCTGCGGGCTCTTTCTTATCCGCAACAAGGGACTCTGTGGTAAGCACCATTGCCGCAACAGAGGAAGCATTCTGCAGCGCGGAACGGGTTACCTTGGTCGGATCTACAACACCGAAGGAAATCATATCGCCATATTCTTCGGTAAGGGCATTGAAGCCGTAGCCAACCTTATTGGCGCTCTTAATGTGGTCAACAATGACAGAACCATCCAGACCTGCGTTCTCTGCGATCTGACGAACCGGCTCTTCGAGAGCTTTCAGAATGATCTTTGCGCCTGTCTTTTCGTCGCCCTCGCAAGCGTCAACAACCTTCTGAACATCTTTAATTGTATCGAGTAAAGCAACGCCGCCGCCTGCTACGATACCCTCTTCAACGGCCGCTTTGGTAGCCGCCAGAGCGTCTTCAATGCGGAGCTTCTGCTCTTTCATTTCAACTTCGGTAGCTGCACCGACCTTGATAAC
>JAAYWU010000366.1 GCA_012516295.1 Clostridiales bacterium
CTCCGGGTTTGTCACTACGCTGGCATTTCCGGACAGCGCAGTTGCCTTAAAACAGGTATTTCCCGCACGTTCAAGTCCGCCTGCGTTCGAGAACGAAAAGACGCCAACTGCAGGGCTGTCATTTTCGCTTTCCACGGGAATGCGATTCCCATTGGCGTCCAACACATGATTTCCAACGGAATCAACGAGATAGCCCTTGTCATTTTCCAGAGAAATATGGAAATTCCCGTTGCGGGTGTATTGTACGCCATCCTTGGTCTGTACGGCAAAAAAAGCGTCGGGCTGCATCAAACAATAGTCCAAGGCGCGTCCGGTCTGCTTCGGAGCTCCCTGTTCAAACAGCGTATCCGTTTTCTGAAGCCTGGTGCCATGCCCGCTCTTCAATTGCTGATTCTCGTACTGGATATTCGTATACAGGAGATCGGAAAACGTGGCAGTAGACGCCTTATAGCCAGTCGTTGCAAGATTCGCAACATTGTTTGCCGTAACGTCTATCCCGTTTTGCAAATTAATCGTGCCGGTTGCGGCCGTGTAAAACGAATTGATCATGCCATATCACCTCTGCCCTTATAATTTTGCAATATTGGTTACCGAATTGGTAAGTACCTGGTCATACATTTTTAACGCCTGCGAGCAATTTTGCAGGTTCCGCTGCGCGGAAATTGCTCTTGTCATTTCTTCCGCCGCATTCACATTGGAGCCTTCCACCGTTTTCCAAAGAATGCTTGGATTCTGCATAAGCGCAGGCGCCCCGCCGGTGGAAGCAAACATCCCTTCTCCGGCAGCCTGCAAAGCAGTATAATCCGCGAAATTGTAAACCGCTATTCTGCCAACGTTTCTGCCGTTTGCAAAGAGATTTCCCTGCTCGTCCGCCTCGATTTGGTCCGTTCCCACTCGAATCGGGCCGTTGGCGCCTAAAACCCGTCCGACATTGTTCAGGGTAAGATAGCCCTCGCTGTCAACATTAAAGCTGCCGTTGCGGGTATAAACCGTACCGTTGGGTCCCTGAACCGCGAAAAAACCGTCGCCCTTAATCGCAAAATCCAACGCCCGGTTGGTATTCTTTAAAACACCCTCTGTATGGATGGTATTGGTTTTATCTGCCACGGTTATTAAACTCACATTTCCGAGTTCCGTCCGCTGTGTATCCAACCGGTTTATCATCAAATTTCCAAATGTAGAAGTGGTTACCAATTTCTTTTTATATACGGGAGTTTCAATATTTGCCAGATTATTACTGATTCCGGTTAAAACCCTGCTCTGCGTCAGCATTCCGGAACCGAGGGAATAAAAACCTCTGTCCATTTTCCTTCTCCTTTACTGATTCAAATATTCGGCCAAATATTTCTTTAGTTTTCGGAGCGCGCTGGAATGAATCTGGGAAACCCTCGACTCGCTGATTTCCATAACACTCGATATTTCCTTAATTTTCAACTGTTCCTTATAATACAGCGAAATGACAATCTGTTCCTTCTGATTTAAAAGCTTAATATCCTCGGCAAGGATGTCCTGAAGTTCCTTTTCGGCTACGACCTGTTCCGGGCCGTGAATGGAATTGCCGGACTGGCTTACCTGAATATTTTCGACTCCCCTTTCATAGATCATCTCTTCAAAGGAAATCATATTCAATACGCAGGTTTCCGCCTGCATTTTTTCATATTCCGCTAAACTCACATTCAAGTATTCAGCCATTTCCTCGTCGGTTGGGCCACGGCCTAAACGATGGCTTAAATCATTTTCCGCCTCGCTGATATCCTTGGCAATCCGTTTCAGCCTTCTCGGAAAACAATCCTGCTTCCGTATGTAATCAATCATAGCACCACGCACTTTAATGGAGGCGTAAGTTTCGAACTTTACATTCTTTTCCGCGTCAAATTTTTCTACCGCGTCCAATAACGCGATCAGACCTTCATTGACGATATCCTCCATGTAGTTAAAATACTGGTAGCGACCAACTGTCTTGAGCGCGATGCATTTTACGATATAGCTGTATTGTATAACAAGCAGATTTCGGATTTCCTGATCCTTTGTCTCATGGTATTGCTTCCATAAATCAACAGTTGAAACCTGTTCTGTTTCCAAATTTCTCAATTCAGCCGTCCCTCCCTTCAAAGATAAATTGATTTCGGCTTGTCCATCATTCGATCGTTACATTCGCAACCGCCTGAATCTGTACGTCGGAATTCAGCTCGTTGAATGACAAAACAACTGCATTTGGATAGAACTGTTCAAGCATTTTGCTGAAATAAATTCGAACAACGGGTGAAGTGAGAATAATCGGAATATTGATCACTTCTTTTACCTTGGTAATGCAGTCAAGCAGCTTCGATACGATCTTCTGCGGTGTCTGCGGGTCAAGCGAAAGATAGGTGCCCTGATCGTTTTTGCTGATGGAATTTACAATCAGTCTCTCCACCTCGCTGTCCAGCGTAATGACCCTGATCTGTCCGCCGTCCGACCACTTGCGGGTAATCGTGCGCTTCAGCGCCTGCCGGACATATTCGGTTAAAACCTCCGGATCATGCACATTCGCGGCATGGTCTGAAATGGTTTCGAGTATCGTTTCCATGTCCCGGATCGGAACGCCTTCTTTCAGCAGGTTGCAAAGGATCTTTTGCAACCCGGAAAAGGAAATCATATTGGGAACAACATCGTCCACAAGCGTAGAGCCGGTTTTTCTGATCGTATCCAGCAGCTGGTTCAAATCCTGTCTGGAGAGCAGCTCATACGCATGTTTGCGCACGGTTTCGGATAAATGAGTAACAACTACGGAGAGCGGATCGATAACCGTATAGCCGTAAATCTCAGCAATTTCCTTTTTATCCTTGGTAATCCATTTGCTTGGGATTCCGTAGGCCGGTTCAATGGTTTCAATTCCGTCAATTTCACCCGTCAGGTTTCCGGGGTCAAGCGCGAGATAATAATCAACCAGAATCTCGCCCCTGCTGACTTCCTCTCCCTTTATTTTAATTACATATTGGTTCGGGTTCAGCATTCCGTTGTCGCGCAGGCGAACTGCCGGAATAACCATACCCATTTCCAAAGCAAACTGTTTGCGGAAGGTAACCAGCCTTTCAATAAAGCTGCTTCCGCTGTTTTCATCGACCAAAGGAATCAGGCTGTAGCCGAATTCCATTTCAATCGCATCAATTTGCAGGAGGTCGTAAATATTGTCAATATTCTTATAGTAGCTGGTTTCATCCTGCTCCGCCGCGGCCGCCTCCGGCACATTGGTTTGCTGGGCTTCCGTGGCAATATCGTTTCTCTTTTTCAAATTGAAACCCGCCGCTAACAGGCCGATGCCTAAAATCAGGATTTGCACAACCGGCATTCCCGGAATAAAGCAAAGGCAAATCAGCGTAAATCCCGCAATGATGATGACAATCGGGCGGGAGAAAAACTGCTTGGTAACATCGAGGCTCAGGCTGGAATCCGACGCGGCGCGCGTAACAATCATACCGGTTGCGGTGGAGATCATCAGCGCGGGCAATTGCGAAACCAAGCCGTCACCGACAGTCGCAATCGAATATATATTCAGAACCTCTGTAAAAGAGCTTCCGCCCTGCACCATACCAATTACGGTTCCGCCAAGAAAATTGATGAAGGTGATAATAATACTGGCAATGGCGTCGCCCTTAACAAACTTGGTAGCACCATCCATAGCGCCGTAAAACTCCGCCTCGCGCTGGATATCTTCTCTGCGCTGGCGCGCCATGGATTCATCGATAATACCGGAGTTCAGGTCTGCGTCAATCGCCATCTGCTTACCGGGCATAGCATCCAGCTTAAATCTTGCCGACACTTCCGAAACACGTTCGGAGCCCTTCGTAATAACCATAAAATTTACGATAACAATGATGATAAAGACAATAAAACCAACAACGACGTTTCCTCTTAAAACGAATTCTCCGAAGGTTTGAATCACCTGGCCTGCTTTTCCGGATTGCGTGAGGATGAGTCTTGTGGAGGAGATGTTCAAAGCCAACCGTAAAATTGTGGTCATTAACAGCATGGATGGAAAAATGGAAAACTGCAATGCGTTTTTTACATACATGGTCATCAGAAGGACCATAATGGAAAGGGATATATTTATGATAAACATCATATCCAACAAAGGAGCAGGCAAAGGAATGATGATAAATCCGATAATGATGACTACAAAGATTGCAACTGCGTTATCACGGATCTTCAATATTGCTTCGTCTCCTTCTTCATTGAGTAAAACCACGCCATAACCTCGGCAACAACTACATAAAACTGCTCGGGAATTTCCTTATCAACCTCTACAGTTTCATACAATGCCCGGGCCAGCGGACGGTTTTCCGTCATGGGGATATTGTATTTTTCAGCGATGTCAATAATTCTCAGCGCCATATAATCCTGCCCTTTCGCGACAACAATTGGGGCGTTATTTTTTTCAATATCATATTTCAGAGCAACTGCAAAGTGGGTTGGATTTCGAACGATAACATCCGCGGTCGGTACCTGCTGCATCATTCGCTGCATGGATACCTTGCGCTGTCTCTCCTTAATCTGTCCCTTAATGAACGGGTCACCTTCGAGTTGCTTATATTCCTCCTTAATTTCCTGTTTTGACATGCGGATGCTTCTTTCGTATTCCCACCACTGGTACAGGTAGTCCAAAATCGCTATGAAGATAAAGGCGATGGAAAGTCGTATAACAATATCCATCAGGGAATTCAAAATAAACAAAACCGCCTGGGAAACATCTTGAAACATTAGCTTTGAGAAAGATGCTGCGATATTTGTGAACGCGGTGTATAAGACATAAAAGATAACCGATATTTTTATCAACGCTTTCACAAGCTCCGCGATGGAACGAAGGGAGAAAAGCCTTTTCATTCCCTGAATGGGACTGATTCTGGAAAATTTGAACTTTAAATTTTCCTTGGAAACTTTCAGTTTCGTCTGCATGGCGGTTCCAATGATACTCACCGCAACGGAAGTCAGCATTACCGGACCGGCCAATAACAGGATGGAAATGAGAACATCCCGCATGACATCGGTTGTAAAGGATTCGGAAAGTTCGTGAACGGTTTTTGTGTAAGTGATGTACCTGAAAAAAAAGTTTGAAAGATAATGATAGATATAGGGAAAGATTATTTTTAGGATTGTAAAGAGCGATAGGATAGAAAGTGCGCTGATTACATCGTTACTTTGAAAAATATTTCCCTTTTTACGTTCGTCTTCCCGCCGTTTCGGGGTGGCTTTTTCTGTCTTGCTGCTGTCCGCCATATCATCCCCCCTTAAACCGGATGCAAGTCGATCTGTAGGCTATTTCAGCATTACGAAGACCTGACTGATATTATCGAACATTAAAGTAATCAGTCTTTCAAGGAAGGTAGAAAGAGACGGCACCATAATCAAAAGAATAAGGAATCCAAGGATTACTTTCCCCTGAATGTTAATTACAAAAACATCAATCTGCGGAACGGCTTTCATAATCAGTCCAACGGCGATTTCCGCAATGAACTCCGCCGCCAGAACAGGGAGCGCCAATTTAACCGCATAAATCAGA
>JAAYWU010000367.1 GCA_012516295.1 Clostridiales bacterium
GGCAAGGTGACCATCCGTTTTTCATCCTGGGACTCCGCGGAGTCTTTTGAACAGCAGCAAAAACTGGTCGATGAGTTCAATAAAACCCACCCGAACATTCAGGTGAATTTTGAAGGTTACGGCGATCAGTACGACACAAAAATTTCAGCAGCCATAGGCGCCGGTGACGCGCCCGATGTTATGTACATGTGGAATTATCCGAAATACAGCGAGGCGCTGGAGCCGCTGGACAGCTACATTGAAAAAGAAGGCGACAGCTACAAATCCAATTTCTATGAAACTCTTTGGAACTACAACTCCATGGACGGAAAAATTCTGGGTCTTCCGGTAGGATATACCTCGTTTGTCCTGTATTACAATAAAGATTTGTTCGATAAGGCAAAGGTTGCTTATCCGACGGACGACTGGACCTGGGATGATTTACATGCTGCGGCGAAAAAACTGACCGATAAAGGAGCAAAGGTCTACGGCTACGAAGTTCCGACAAAACCGGATCCGTACGATTATGAAATGTTCCTGTGGTCGAACGGAACCTCTTATACCGATGGCAACGGCAACGTTCAGGGTTATCTCAACAGCGATAAGGCGGTTCAGGCATTCACCGTTATGCAGGATATGCTGAAAGACGGTTCCGCTATTTCGGTAACTTCCAGTAACTATGGTGAAGCAGAATTTAAGTCCGGCAAAGCCGCGATGTTTATAACGGGCGCCTGGTCGGTTAATACCCTGAAAGACGCGAAAGTTAACTTCGGTGTTGCCCTTTTACCACGCTATTCTCCGGATCAGAAATCCGTCAGCGCGGTTGGAGCGTCCGGTGTTGCGATTTCGAAGACTTGCAAGAACAAGGAAGCCGCATGGGAATTTGCAAAATACTGGACGAGCGAGGAACTGAACAAAGCCCGCATCGGCTATGAGCTTCCTGTACTTAAATCCGTAGCGGAAGCGCAGAATTTCTCTAACGATCCGATTTATTCCAAGTTCTATACCATGCTGGAACAGAGCAGCAGCTATTCGCCTACTTTATTGCAGTATGAGAATTGGAGCGATCTTTCCGACAGCCTTACACAGGCATTTGAGCAGATGTTTAATCCAAGCACGTATAAGAACCCGAAAGATGCATTAAACGAGGTTGCCAACAATTCCTAAAACTCCTTGATTTTCCGGGTTCCAGGAATCAATCGTCGGGCATGGAATCTTTGACAGGCGCCATGCCCGGCGGCAACTATTGAAAGCAGTTTAACGGGAGAAAAAGATGAAAGAGTTAACCAAAAAGAAAAAGATCAATTTTACCCCATGGATATTTATTTCGCCATGGATCATAGGGTTTCTGATTTTTACCGCAATGCCGCTTCTCTTTTCCCTGATCATGAGCTTCTTTAACTGGCCGGTGATCGGTCAAAAGGTTTTTGTGGGATTTCAGAACTATATAACAATGTTTACTAAAGACGCGCAGTTTTACAAATCACTATTTATTACGCTGAAATTTGCCCTGATTTTTGTGCCGTTCAATTTGATTATTGCGCTGATTCTGGCGGTGATGATCTCCATACCGGTACGCGGGGTCTATGCGTACAGAGTTATCTTCTATCTGCCTACAGTTGTGTCAGGCGTTGCTGTGTCCATCATCTGGGGATGGATACTGAACGGACAATATGGTGTGTTTAACTATATTCTTTCTTTTATCGGAATCAACGGGCCGGACTGGCTGAATAACCCTTCTTGGGCAATCGTTGCGATTGTTATTGCAGGCGCATGGGGTGTCGGTACCATGATGCTGATTTTCTACACGGCGATAAAAGCAATTTCGAAGGACCTTTATGAAGCGGCCTATATTGACGGCGCGTCCAATGTCCGCTCCTTCTTTTCCATTACGCTGCCGTTAATTACGCCGACTCTCCTATTCA
>JAAYWU010000368.1 GCA_012516295.1 Clostridiales bacterium
AAAGGAAACCCCTTCCGGTAAAATGCCGTAACCCACCGGTTCGTTGTCCGGGTAATAGGTGTCCGGCATCTTTTCCGGGCTTAACCAGATACGGTGTCCTCCGTAATAAGAAAAGGCGGCGTCCTTGCCGAAACGCTCTTCGATTTTATCGTTCTGTACGGTATATTTCCGTTTCAAATCATTATAAAGGATATTCGGTTCGCCTGTAAAACCGAAACGCACAATTCGCGGCCCAAAATCGATTGTAACGGCGACATCGATTAATCCATTGCTGATCTGCAAACATTTCCCATAGTTCTCGTATTCGATTTCCTTTATTTCAACAGACAATTAAGACACATCCTTTCAGCATCAAGACGAAATGGATAGAATACCTGTTGTCCGGTCGCGCCCACAGGGCGCCGCCTTCGGGGAACAAAGGGAATACAGGTCCGTTGCCCTGCTTTCTAATTCAAGCACACTTCTCCCGCCATTGTCAAGGGACAATATGTCTGATGTGTTGGTAACAATGGGGAGTTTTGCAGAAGATTTCCGCGAATGCAGAATTTCCGTCCCCCGTTTGTTAAATCCAAGGACGCGAAGATAGGGAGGGACTCCTTTATGCAAAGAGGAATCCAATTCTAAAAAAGCGGAAAGCACAATCCGGCGAATGCGCGCGTGCGTATATCGTTTGGATTTGATCAGCGAATACAATTCGTCAAGGGAGCAGGCTTGGCGGGAAGCATCGTATATGCGGTTTTCCAGGCCTTCGCTGATGTCCGGCAGGACAGCGAATTCTTCGCGGCTCATACCCCGCAGCTTTGCAAGGATAGCCCGTTCCACCGCCTCAATCGAAGCCGGCGCGCTGCCCGCCTCGATTTCCTGCAGCGCGACCTCCGCCGCGTTCTCCGGCATCCATGCGGCAAAGCTTTCTCCGGCATGCATGCATTCCCGTATTTTGGAAGCGGAGGCAATGTCATCCACGGCGTCCTGCGCGTCATGCGCAGCCCCAATGCGTTGAATCGTAAAAGGAATCACTTTGGACTGTAGGCGGTCTACTGCCTTCAGATATTCAATCGCGAGAATATTGTTGGGCTCCCTAAGAAGGCGGGAAGCTTCGCCGTCGATTTGGCTCACGGCGTTCTGCCTTGCTTTTGCGAAGGTTGCCCCGTTTTTGATTTCGTTTTTTATCGCGTCGCGGAAACCGGCGGAATTCAGCGCTTTGGCCGCACTTTGCAGCTCGTCAACCCTGCCGCACTCGCTTCCGAAGCTCAACATATCGACACCAAGTGCATCCAGAAGGAAAACCCCGCCGAACGCAAAGGTTTCGGCGCCGGAAAGCGCCCATGGAAGCGGGAGCTCCAATACAAGATCAACGCCGTTCAAAAGCGCCTGTCTGGTTCTGGCCCATTTTGAAAGGATAGCCGGTTCGCCACGTTGGACAAAATTACCGCTCATGACCGCAACAATGTGCGTAGCCCCTTCCTTTCGGGTACGCGATATGAGTGCGGCGTGTCCGCGGTGAAACGGATTAAACTCAGAAACAATCCCCGCAGTAAGCATTTTTCATAAACTCCTTGAATTTCCGAAGTGGTAGTACTATTATAGTATATGGTGTTATTTATGTCGATACAAGCATAAAAGTAATTATAGGAGGAATAAGTATGAAGATTCTGGTAATCAATGCCGGCAGCTCTTCTTTAAAGTATCAGTTAATTGATATGGATACGGAAGAAATGCTCGCAAAAGGCAATTGCGAAAGGATAGGCATTAAGGGAGGAACATTCAGCCACAAAACTGCGGACGGCCGCAAAAAAGATTTGAATGTGGAAATGGCAAGCCATATCGATGCGTTTAAGCTGGTAACGGCTGCCTTAACGGATAAACAGGTTGGTGTAATCAAGGATCTGTCGGAGGTTACGGCAATCGGTCACCGTGTGGTTCAAGGTGGCGCAAAATTCAGCAAATCCCTTTATGTAAATGAAGATGTTATTGAAGGAATAAAAGAATTAATTCCTTTGGCCCCCCTTCACAACGGCCCGGAGCTGCAGGGTATTCTTGCTTGCCAGAAAGTCTTCGGAAAAGATGTGCCGCAATGCGTTGTCTTTGATACCGCTTTCCATTCGACCATGCCGAAAAAGGCATATATGTTTGCTATTCCGTATGAATATTATGAAAAATATAAAATTCGCCGCTATGGTTTCCACGGCACATCCCACCGTTACGTCAGCTCGCGCTGCGCGCAGTTGATGCATCAGCCTATTGAAGATATCGATATGGTTACCTGCCATATCGGAAATGGTTCTTCTATTGCGGCAATCCATGGTGGAGAGGTCATTGATACCAGCATGGGCCTGACTCCGCTGGACGGTTTCATGATGGGTACGCGCTGCGGATCGCTGGATCCGTCCATTGTAACCTTTATTATGGAAAAAGAAGGGCTTACCCCGGAACAGATGAACGAAGTTCTAAACAAAAAGTCCGGCCTTCTCGGTATTTCCGGTTACAGCGATGACCGTGACGTAACAAAGGCGGAAATCGAAGGAAACAAAAGGGCCATTCTTGCTCATGAAATGTTGAGCTACCAGATCATTAAATTCATTGGCTCATACGCGGCGGCGATGAACGGCCTTGACTGCATCGTGTTTACAGCCGGCCTTGGCGAAAACCAGACCCATCTGCGTTATTCGATTTGCCGCGGGCTGAAATACTTCGGCGTAAAAATCGCCCCGGTTCTGAACGATAAAATGATTCATGGGCGCGAGGGTAAGATTTCCGCATTTGATTCCAAGGTTGCCGTTTATGTTGTACCG
>JAAYWU010000369.1 GCA_012516295.1 Clostridiales bacterium
CAGCGGATGGAGGATGGGAAGCGGGGAACCGGTAATCACCACAGGAACAGGCAGATTTCGCAGCATAAACGACAGTACCGAAGCGGTGTAAGCCATTGTATCCGTACCGTGTGTTAATACGACGCCGTCATACTTGGTGTATTCGCGGGCAATTGTGCGGGCAATGCACTGCCATTCTTCCGGCTGGATGTTCGAACTGTCCAGTTGGAACAGGTCCTCCGTTGTTACGTCGTATTCGGTTGCCAGCCCGCCAAGGAATGCCGCCAGTTTGCCGCTGGTAAGCGAAGGGGCAAGGCCCTCGTCCGTTGGTTCGGAGGCAATGGTGCCCCCGGTGGTGATAAACAGTATTTTTTTCATTTCTGCCTCCTGATTTCACAGCGGTTTTTCCAAATTCTGTTTATAATCCTACCATGACAGCGGAGCAAAGTAAAGAAGTTCATTAAAAGAAAGCGGGCGTGCGATTGATTGATTTGCAAGGATAAACTATAATATAGGACAAGATCGGTTTGATTGGCGAATAAGAAAAATAGAGAAGAGGCTGGGAATGATGCCTACTGTTTTTATTGTTGAAGATGATGTAAAAATCCGGAATGAATTGAAGCGCTTGCTTGAAAAATACGGATATACCTGCGCTTCATCGGATGATTTTGCGCACATGCCGGAAATCATCCTCCGCGAAAATCCGCAGCTTATTTTGCTGGATATCAACCTGCCCGTTTACGACGGCTACCATATTTGCCGGGAAATCCGCCGCCAAAGCGAAATTCCGATCATCATCGTGACCAGCCGGGACAGCGAAGTGGATGAACTGATGAGTATGAACCTTGGGGCGGATGATTTTATTACCAAGCCATACAATACCCAAATCCTGCTGGCGCGAATATCTTCCGTTTTGAAACGCGTTTATCATTCCGAACCGGTAAGCGTTCTTTCGCACCGGGGGGTAGAGCTTGATTTGTCCAAAGGCGTCGCCCGCTTTCATAATAATGAGGTGGAGCTTTCCAAAAATGAGCTCCGCATTTTACTCCTGCTGATGCGGAATAAGGAGCATATCATTTCCCGGGAAGAGCTGATGAATGACCTTTGGCAGTCGGAGGAATTTGTGGACGACAACACGCTCACGGTGAATATTAACCGCCTGCGCCGGAAACTTGAGGAAATCGGCGTGCGCGATTACTTAATCACCAAACGGGGACAGGGGTACATGGTATGAATTTTATGGACTTTTTAAAAGATAAGGCCTTTTCTGTCCTTTTCGTTGTGCTTTCGTCCCTGTTTGCGGTTGTCCTGATGAATATGCTCGGGGTTGGCGCTTACGCGGCCGGGTTTATCACCGGCCGTTTCCTGCTGGGGCAGGCCGCCGCGCTGGGGATGGAATATTTTCAGAAAAAAACCTTTTATAATGAACTGTTTCAGCATTTGGAGAAGCTGGACAAAAAGTACCTGTTGTCGGAGCTGTTGGACGAGCCGTCCTTTTTGGAAGGGAAAATCCTATATGAGGTGGAAAAGACAACCAATAAGGCGATGAACGACGAAATCGCCCGCTACCGCCTAGCTTCCCGCGAATACCGGGAATACATTGAAACCTGGGTTCACGAAGTGAAAACGCCGATTTCCTCCAGCAAACTGATTATTGAAAACAACCGGAATGAAATAACGCTCAATTTAAATGAGGAACTGTCCAAAATCGAAAATTATGTGGAACAGGCGCTTTTCTATTCCCGCAGCAATTCGGTTGAGAAGGATTATGTCATCAAGAAAACGACGCTCAAAGAGCTGGTGAATTCTTCCTTAAAG
>JAAYWU010000370.1 GCA_012516295.1 Clostridiales bacterium
GAAATAATGAACTGCGGCGGAATGGAGAGCCGGAACAGCACCTACTCCATAAGAAACTTGCCCTTATACATATCTTATAGAAAGGTAGGGCTGCCGGCAGCTCCAATCGCGCCGCAGGAAACAAAGGATCGCAAACCCACGTGGCTTTCGCCAAGCCCCGTTAGAATGGCTCCTATACAAATCGCAAGAGTAAGGACAAAAGCCTTCCCTTGGTCCATTGCTACGCTCCCCATCCATCTCTTTCCTACTTAACAGTATGGCATGGGAAGCGGAAAGAGGATTATGCTTTATTTGAAATTCTTCCAGATTTCATTGTTCGTCATATACGGCTTCATCTGGGCATACGTCAGAACCAGTTTGATTAACCGCTGATCCGGTTTGTTAACCTGCAGGCCGAATCCAACGCCGTACTTTGAGAAATAGACGGCGCCGGAATCCAGCGCGGACTTAATCACATCGGCGGTAATGTATGGCGCAACCTCCCCGCTGAGCTGGCCTCTTACGCTCTCCAGCGTCTTGCAGAGTGCGTCGTTTTTCACAATTAAATCGTTTGTGCTCAGAACAGTACCCGTGTTCAGGTTAACATTGACTACGCGGAGGGTGCGGGTCGGCTTTGCTTTCGGGGTCGAAATCTTAACATATTCATTGAAACCGATGCTGATAAAATTCTTGCCTTCGTAAGCGATCTCGCCGCTGACCCTGACCGTTGTTTTATTTTTCTTCTTGCTGGTTCCCATGGAATTGATCGTCTGCATCGCAGTACTTTTAATTGTTGCGTTGATTTTATCGACGTTGGGAATTTTGCCGGACAGAACCGGGTACGTCGCGGTAAAAGCATTATTGTCACTCTTATAGCTGTAGCTGTCCTCTTTTACGGTATAGGTTCCTTTATTCAGGTTCGCTACCGCTTTGGGATTCGCTGTTTTCGGCTGATCAAGCTTCGCAACTTCCTCGGACGCAACCTTTTTCTGATCCGAATTGGATGACCCCGCGGGAACGGACGCCGAAGACGACGCAGAATTGGAAGCTTCCTTGCCGGATGCCGCATTGCTCTGCGTAGGCGATACCTGTCCTCCTTTACATGCGGATATGGACACAGCCATTGTAAGTGCTAAAATAAGCGCACATAATTTTTTCATTTCAATCACTCCTTAATAAAGTATTGCCAGTTTTTGATTGA
This sequence comes from Clostridiales bacterium, assembly GCA_012516295.1. GTDB lineage: Bacteria > Bacillota > Clostridia > Oscillospirales > Acutalibacteraceae > Caproiciproducens. The sequence continues at coordinate 1,181 of JAAYWU010000370.1, forward strand.
TACTTCTGCCAACGTTTTTTTATGGTAGCACATCCGATTTGAAAATGCAATTTACAAAACCGTTATGGTTATGACAAAGAAGAAAGAAAAATGTTACCATTCCGCCGAATTCTTTTACATTATTTTCCAGATTGCACAAAGATATTCAACAAGCTGTTTCTAATCCGTTGAAATAACGAATGGTTCGCGCATATTAAAAATAAATTGTAAAATTTCAAAACGCAGTTCTCAAAATTCGGCACCCCCAGCCGGGTGAAATGCCCATGGATGGTTTCACCCTGCAGAGTGAATTCATCCTCCTTCGGAAGGCTGAGCCGGCTGATCGGATACCGAAGATAAAAGAGGAAAAAAGGTTACATACTATTTGTATATAATAGAAAAAAGGCCGGACGGTGTCCGGCCTTTCGGTCTATCTGAAAATTAATATGCTTTGCCCCAGTAAACCATTGTCTTTGCGGGTTTTCCGCAGCAAACGCAGGTATCGCCGATATGCTCCTGTTCAAACGGCATACAGCGGGAAGAAACGCCAGCAACTTCCTTCAGCTTTTCTTCGCAGGCTAAATCGCCGCACCACATTGCTTTGACAAAGCCCGGTTTGCTGTCCGCAATTTCCTTGAACTCTTCAAGCGTCTTCGCGGAATAGGTCATGCTCTCGCGGCGGGCAAGCGCCTTTTCATACATTCCCTTGCGCACTTGCTCAAGCTGTTCGGCCACAGCCTGCTCCAGTTGGTCAAGCGGCACAAAAATCTTCTGCCGGTCATGGCGGCGGACCAGAACGCACTGGTTCTTTTCAATATCCTTCGGCCCGATTTCCAGGCGGAGCGGAACGCCCTTCATTTCATACTGGGCAAATTTCCAGCCCGGCGACTGATCGGAATCGTCCACGCGCACGCGGAACGTCTTTTTCAACCGTTCACGCAGTTCCTGTGCTTTGTCCAGTACGCCCGGCTTATGTTGGGCGACCGGCACGATGATGACCTGTATCGGCGCGACAGCCGGCGGAAGCACCAGCCCGTCGTTGTCCCCGTGCGTCATAATGATGCCGCCGATGATGCGGGTGCTCATACCCCAGGAGGTCTGGAACGGATGGCAGATGGAGTTGTCCCTGCCCTGGAAGGTAACGTTGAACGCCTTTGCAAAGCCGTCACCGAAATAATGGCTGGTTCCGGACTGCAAGGCCTTGCCGTCGTGCATCATCGCTTCTATTGTATACGTCGCAACGGCACCGGAAAATTTCTCCTTATCGGTCTTGCGGCCTTTAATCCCCGGTATGCCCAGCTCGTTTTCGCAAAAATCGGCATACACCTCGAGCATGCGCTGGGTTTCCTCCTCCGCCTCCTGGGCGGTTTCGTGCATTGTGTGGCCTTCCTGCCAGTGGCACTCCACCGAACGCAGGAACGGGCGCGTTGTTTTTTCCCAGCGCACGACCGAGCACCACTGATTGTAGAGCTTCGGCAAATCACGCCAAGAGTGGATAACCTTCGCGTAATGGTCACAGAACAGGGTTTCGGAAGTGGGGCGCACGCACAGCCTTTCCTGCAGCTTTTCATTGCCGCCCATTGTAATCCACGCAACCTCCGGCGCAAAGCCCTCCACATGCTCTTTTTCCTTGTTCAGAAGGCTTTCCGGAATAAACATCGGCATGGAGACATTCTCATGACCCAGTTCCTTGAAACGTTGATCCAGAATATGCTGGATATTTTCCCAAATCGCCCAGCCGTACGGCTCGATGACCATACAGCCGCGCACGCTGGTGTAATCCATCAGCTCGGCTTTTTTTACAATATCCGTATACCATTTGGCGAAGTCCTCCTCCATGGGAGTAATCGCCTCTACCATTTTTTTCTGTTCGGCCATAACAAACTACCTCTCTATATCTCACACGCCGTTTTCATTCTTCGTCGTTTTTATCTTTTGTCGTATTATTTAAAATAATGGTCACCAGATAGATGAGAAGCATGACGATAAAAATACCAAGCATTCCCAAACCCATCCGGCGAAGGGACTTATCGATATCCTCGTTGGTAACATTCCCCAGCAAGCTGGTAAACGCAACCGTAAGCAGATTGAAATTCAGCATTTACATCATCCCCCACTTTCTTGCAAGAGAGAGGATAATTCCTCCCGCAACAACGGAGCCGATCTGCCCCGCAACATTCGCGCCGACCGCATGCATCAGAAGGTGATTCTGGTTGTCCTCTTTCAGAGCCATTTTCTGGATCACCCTGGCGGACATGGGGAACGCCGAAATTCCGGCGCCGCCGATCATCGGGTTGATTTTCTTATCCGCAGGAAGGAACAGGTTCAGGATTTTCGCAAAGACAACGCCGCCGATGGTATCGAACACGAAGGCAAAAAGGCCTAGTGCCATTACCATCAGGGTTCCAACCGTAAGGAACTTGTCCGCCTGCATCTGAAACGCAATGGTGATTCCCAAAAAAATGGTGATCAGGTTCGCAAGCGGGCCCTGCGCCGTTTGGGACAGGCTTTCCAGCTTGCCGCACTCGCGGATAAGATTTCCGAACATTAAAAAGCCGACCAAGGAAACCGAATCCGGTGCGATCAACCCCGCAACCAGCGTAACAATGATTGGGAACAGGATTTTCGTTGTTTTGGAAACCGCTTTTGGATTGTACGGCATGCGGATCATGCGTTCACGCTTGGTTGTAACAAGCCGGATTGCGGCCGGCTGGATAATCGGAACCAAGGCCATATAGGAATAGGCGGCAACCGCAATTGCGCCCATGTATCCGCTTTTCAGCACCTGGGAAACAAGGATGGACGTCGGACCGTCCGCCGCGCCGATCACACCGGCGCTCATTGCGTCTTTCAGCGGGAAGCCCAGCAGGACGGCAAGTACAACCGTTAAAAAAATGCCGAACTGCGCCGCGCCGCCGAACAGAAGCATCCGGGGGTTGGAAAGCAGCGGACCGAAATCGATCATTGCGCCGATACCGACAAAAAGGATCAGCGGAAACGCTTCGGAGGAAGCAATTCCCTTCTGGAAAAGCCATTGTACAATTCCGTTTTCCCCAATCACGCCGGGAAGCGGAAGATTGACCAAAATCGCACCGAATCCCATGGGCAGAAGCAGGGCCGGCTCAAAGTCCTTTTTAATGGCAAGCCAGATCAGCAGTCCGCCGATCAGCCACATTGCCAGCATTTTTGGGTTTGCCAACATGTACATCAGGCCGTCGGTTAAAAAGCTGAATTCACTCAAGGATTTTACGCCCCTTTTATCATCTTTTTTCTTAACAAACTATTCATATATTATATAGGAAAGAAACCCCTTTTTCAAGTGAAAATGCCAGAAAACGCAGAATAGCAGGCACAAGAGTCACCCCGGCTATGCCGCGGATGCTTCCTATGCGGGCAAAGCCCCGTTTTCCCCGCCGCAAAGCGCGGCACAGCCGGGAGCTTTCGAATTACAATAAAAAATCCGCCATGCTAAGCACAGCGGATTTGAAGAAAATGCAAATCAAACATTGTCTTCAATGTACTTTACGAGTTCGCCAACAGTTTTGATGTTATCGATCTCTTCATCGGGAACTTCGATTTCGAACTCGTCTTCAATTGACATTAAAAGGTCAACGACATCTAAGGAATCGGCGCCTAAATCATCAGCAATGCTCGTATCGGGAGTAATTGTATCCTCCTCCACGTCGAACTGTTCGCTGAGAATCGCCTTTACCTTCTCGAATACCATGTTTTATCCTCCTTACAAAATTCTTGGCAATTTGAATTATCGACTCGCGGATAACGTATCATTTATTGTGGCATTGTTGACAACACTGTTTCATATGTGCTACAATTTCCACAGAAAAAGCCATGAAATCGCTCCGGTCGCGAATTCTCTAACCACATATTATTAGCAAACTATGACTTTGTCAATATGTTTCCAGATTTTTATTTTGAAAATAAGGGGAACCAGAAAATGCTTGAAAACACTTATGCTGTAATCGGCCATCCAATTGCGCACACAATGTCGCCGTTCATTCACGCCCGTCTTTTTTCTTTCAACTCAATTCGGGCCGAATACGGCGTTCTGGATATTCCGCCGCAGGACCTTGCCGAACGGATGGATACGTTGCGCAGCCTTCGCGGCTTCAACATAACCATTCCCCACAAGCAAGCGATTATTCCGCTGCTGGACGGGCTGGATTCAAAATCGGTATTTTACCATTCGGTAAATACCGTACAAAACCGGAACGGCCGCCTTACCGGCTTTACAACCGACGGAACGGGATTTTGCAAAGCGCTAGAAGCCGGAGGCGCAAGGCTGGACGGGCGTACCGTCATTCTCGGCGCGGGCGGCGCCGGGCGCGTAATGGCGTTTGAAGCGGCGCTGTGCGGCGGAACCGTAACGATCGCTGTGCGCCCGCACGGAATCGAAGCCGCGCGGCAGCTTTGTGCCGATATCCAAAGCAAGGTAAAAAACGCAAAGGCCGATTTCTGCCTGTTGGACGAAATTCGCGAAAAAATGGATTTGCTCGCGAACGCCACGCCGGTCGGCATGTATCCCAATACGGAAGCGTGCCCGGTTTCGGAAGAAATCATTCGAAACGCAGCCTGCGTTTTTGACGCGGTTTACAACCCAAACGAAACCCTGCTTTTAAGAACGGCGCGCAAAAACGGCGTGCGCACCATCGGCGGCATCAGCATGCTGGTCTGGCAGGCCGCCGCCGCGCAGGAAAGCTGGTACGGCGCAAAGTTTCGGAAGGAAGATATCGAAACGCTGTGCGCGGACGCTGTCTTTGAAATGAAAAAGACATTCGGCAACCTCGTCCTTTGCGGCTTTATGGGCAGCGGCAAGACCACGGTTGGAAATCTCCTTGCGCAGAAGTGCGGAAGAACCTTTGTCGATATGGATCAATATATTGAACAGAAACAGGGCGTTCGCATTTCGGAGTTATTCGCTTCGAAAGGCGAAGCGGCGTTCCGAAAGCTTGAACGGGAAGCGGCAAAGGAGCTTGGGCTGAAAAGCGGCCTGGTAATCGCAACCGGCGGCGGTACACTAATGGACCCGGAAAACACAGAAGAATTAAAGCGAAACGGCGTCGTCCTTTTTCTGGACGCTTCCCTGAACCGCATTCGGGAGCGGCTTGCAGGCGACCAATCGCGCCCGCTGCTTTCCGGGCCGGAGCCGGAGGAAAAAATGCGCCGGCTCTACCGGGAGCGTTTCGAGCGGTACCATGCGGCCGCGGACATAAAAATTCCGGCGGATGCGCCCGCCGGTGAAGTTGCGGAACAAATCCTCCGGTTATTAAAAAACCCGCTTACTCCTTCCGAATAAGCGGGAATCCGTTTTCGCTTACTGCTCGATATCCGAATAGGTGCAGCAGGAATTTTTCCCGTTGTGCTTTACCGCATACATAGCGGCGTCTGCCTTTTGAAACAGTTCGTGGTAATCCCTTCCATC
>JAAYWU010000371.1 GCA_012516295.1 Clostridiales bacterium
ATTACCAGAGCTACAACCCCGCGCTTTTCCGCCTGATTCACATTGCCGCAAAGAGCTTTATTGACAACGGAAAACCCGTTTGTGTCTGTGGCGAGCTGGGCGGGGACCGCCTTGGCGCCGCCGTTTTAATGGGACTGGGCGTCCGCAAACTGAGCATGAGCATTTCTTCCGTCGCTCAGACGAGAAAACTGGTCAACGAGCTGGAAATGAAAAAAGCTGCGGAAATCGCGGCAAAAGTGCTCGATCTTTCTACGGCGCAGGAAGTGGAAAAGTACTTGAACGAAGCTCTGAAGGACATTCTTCTTTGATTCCTTGATTTTAAGAAACATGAAATAAAAAGTAATTAAATGGAGGCATCCACCATGTATTCCAGAAAAACAACTATTAACAACCAAACCGGGCTGCACGCCCGTCCGGCTTCCGATTTCGTAAAGTGCGCTTCTCAGTTTAAATCAAAGATCACCATTAAAAATGTGGATGATGATGAAACCGTTAGCGCAAAATCCATTATTCTGATCCTGTCGCTCAGCCTGCGCAAGGGTATGAAGGTCGAAATTACCGCAGAAGGCGAAGACGAGGTAAAAGCCGTCGATACCCTTGTTGCGCTGATTGATTCCAAATTCGGCGAATAACTGTCGTGATTAGAGCCGGTTTACGATCGTGCTGGACAAAAGCCTTTTCAGGTCGTCCTCACGGAAGAAGCCGGTTTTTTCATGCAGCGCATTGGCCGAGGCGACGGAAAGCGCAAAGCGGATTGTCTCCTCGAGCGGGTACTTTCGCACCATGCCCACCGCAAATCCCGCGACCATGCTGTCACCGCAGCCCACCGTGTTGACCACTTCGATTTTGGGGCAAACGCCTTGAAAGACCCCTTCATCCGACACGACCAGCGCACCGTCCCCGCCAAGGGAAATCACGACCAGCTCGATTCCTCCGTCGTGGAGCTTCTGCGCCGCCTGAATCAGCTCTTCGCGTGAAGAGACGGCAATGCCGTTCAGTTGACGGATTTCGTCCGCGTTCGGCTTTATCATCGTCGGCCTGGCGGCAATGCTGTCCCGGAGCATGGCTCCGCTGGTGTCCAGAATCACGCGTTTCCCCGCGTTTCTTGCGGCTTCAATCAGTCTGCTGTAATAATCGGCGGGCGTACCGGCTGGAACGCTGCCGGAAATCGTGATGACATCGCTTTTCTCCACACATTGCAGATAGGTCTGATAAAAGTCCTCCAGCGCTTTTTCCGTCAGCCGGGCGCCGGGCTCCAGAAATTCCGTCTGCTCGCCTGTGGACTTGTCCCGAACATTGATGCAGCAGCGGGTTTCGGCCCCGGAGTCGGTAAAATATCCCTCAATTTTGTCCTTAGCAAGCAGGGACTTGAAATAGGCTCCGTGGAAACCGCCGACGATTCCCGCGGCTATAACCTTTTCCCCCGCAAGGGATGCAACTCTGGCCACATTGACGCCTTTGCCTCCCGCGGTCTTGATGCAGCTCTGCACCCTGTTGACACCGCCTGTGCGGCAGGAATCTATTTGATACAGCTGGTCGATTGCGGTATTGAGTGTAACGGTAGTAATCATGCTCTTCTCTCCTATTTTCTTATCTCAGAATGATATTGTATTTCAGACGGTCGCCGCGGACGATACTGTCGCAGTACTCCACAAGGAGGCTGCCGGCGCTGGTCACGCGCTCCACATGCAGCGCGGGCTGGTTTCCCGCCGTTTGCAAAGCTTCCGCCTGTTTTTTGCTCATCAGCACCGCTTCAAACGATTCTTTTGCGGCGTTTGGCGTGATTCCCGCCAGAAGGTGCAGCGCGTTGTACAATCCCTTTTCTATAACAAGCTCGCCGGTAAGATTCGGGCAGATCTTGCAGGGAATGTAGGATTTCTCCAGCGCGAACGGTGTGCTGTCCGCACTTCGGAGCCGCTGTACGCAAAAAAGCTCCTCATTCTCCGGAAGCCGAAGTGCCTCCGCCGCAATCGGCGAGGTTACCTTTTCAAAGGAAATCAGCTGATTGGGGATGGTATGACCATGATCGGGCATATTATTTCCGAAGCTGTAAAAGGACGACAGTTCCTGCTCCACCTTTGGCTGAAGGACATAGGAACCTTTGCCCTGTTTGCGGTAGATGAGCCCCTTCGTCTTCAGTCCCTCCAGCGCCAGGCGGACCGTCATGCGGCTGACCCCGTACTGCCGGCAAAGCGCGGACTCGGTGGGGAGCTTCTCCTCCGCCGGCCACACTCCGCTTTCAATATTATTCTGAAAGATATTCTGAAGCTGGCGGTAAAGAGGAACAGCACTATTTTCATCCAACATTTTTTCACATCCTTATTTATATTTATTTTGTGTATTGACATTCTCTCTTGTTAATCTTATTATAATGTTATAACAAGTTTTTGTAAAGAGCATGGAACGATGAAATATTATGGGAGCGGTGCTCCTTGCTTCTTTAAGTTCAACCCGGCGGATTTTCCGTCGGTTGCCCAAAAATAAAAAACAGATAGTGAGGTAAAAACAATGTATTTAACAGAACAGGAAATCATGGCGACGAAAGAAGCCCTTGATAAAACCTATGCGCAGATTCTGAAGCAGGAAGACGAAATCCGGAATTTCTTCCGTGAAAACACACAGCGGAAGTTTGTATTTCTGGGCTGCGGTTCCAGCTATATGCTCTCTAAGAGCAACGAGCGTCTGTTCATCACCCGCCCGAACACTTCCGCCGTTGCGCTTGCGGGCGGCGACTACCTTGTCAATCCCGACACCTACGCCCATACGATTGAAAACAGCATTGTGCTGGTATTATCCCGTTCCGGGACGACCACGGAAATTGTCCGTGCTGTCGAGCACATGAAAAAGACCTCAAACGTAAAGGTCATGTCCGTTACCATGAAGGAAAACAGCGCCCTTGAGGCACTTTCCGACCTGACTGTCGTCCTTCCCTGGGCTTATGACAACAGCGTCTGCCAGACCCGTTCCGTTACCAATCTGTATGCTGCCGGCCTGCTGATTAACGCAATCTGCTATGGCGACGACGAGCTGAAGGCAGAAGTCAAAACCGCGATTGACCAGAACAAGGACCACATGAACAAATACCGCGCGGAACTGGAAACCATCGGCAAAAAGGACTTTGAAGACGTCGTCGTCCTTGCTGACGGCGTACTTTGCGGCATTGCGGAGGAAGGCGCGCTTGCCTTCACCGAAATTGCCCTCACCACCGGCAAGTACTTCAATATGCTCGATTACCGTCATGGCCCCAAGGTGCTGAACGGACCCAAGACCCTCACCATCTTTGCCGTACAACCCAATGAAAGCTCCTATCAGCGCGACATGATCGACGACGTAAAGAAGCACAACGGCATAGTGGTCACCTTCGGTTCCGAGCAGAACAATGTTTACGGCTCCGACCTCCACATTTCCATCAGCGGCATCAACCGCTTCGAAGTTTACGGCATTCCGTTCATCTACACCATGCAGATGATCGCCCTTACCAAGTCCCTTGCCAACGGAGGAAACCCCGATGCACCGACCGGGCTGAACGCCTACATTACACTAAAATAACAGGAGAAAAATCATGCTGGTAACTACTAAAAAAATGCTGAACGACGCCAAAGAAGGCGG
>JAAYWU010000372.1 GCA_012516295.1 Clostridiales bacterium
CTATTCTGCACTACTGCACCGTCCGTGCCTAAATCATAAGCGCAGTTGTCTTTGCTGTTTGTCCACATGCTGCTGTTAAGAACTCTGTTCAGGAAGCTCTTCAGGCTTTCTCCGGATTTTCTCTTCAATCCGAACTGGTCGAGCTTAATATCGTAGACTTCGCCGGAATTGGGAATATTTCCAAGGCCGGAGCCAACCGCGGCAAGAGCAACAGCAGTAAACTTATTTGTTCCCTTCACATCGGCAAGAGTGGTACCGTCATGGGGGCTTGCCATGGTGGTAACGCTGCTAATCCAGTTGTGCCCGCCTGCAAACAATGGGCTTACATTCTCACCGGAAACCGCTCTCTCTTCCGCGCTGCCTTCGCCAAGAAGCGCCGACAAAAGCCTTACCGTCTGGCCGCCCTGGCTGTGGCCGATCAGATGAACCTTCTGAATATTTCCGTCTTCATCTTCCTGACCCCAATTCGGCAAAAAGCCTTTATAGGTCCTGCCGAATCTGGCGTGGCCGTAACGTTTCGAGTGCGCCTCGCCGTAGTCGACCGTGCCGCCCATAATCTGCGCATAAAGCTCACACGCTCTGTCCCAGTTGCTGGAAAGCGGGCCTACAGCGGCTGTGTAGGTTGTAAAGCCCCTGTCGTTCAATTCTTCCTGAAAATCGACATTGCCTCCCCAGTAGTACTTGGCGTTGAACGCAAGCCTTCCGAAAGCTTCGTCTCTTCCCCAGCCGTTGCAGCCGTGGCAGAGAACAATCGGGTAGTCGTTTTGGCGCGACTCCTTCTTCTGTGCAGCCGCAGCCGCCGACGGCAGGAACACGGACATTGTTAACGCGAACGTTAAAATGAGTGCGCCAAGCCTTTTGAATTTTGACCTCTTCACCATTTCACAATCCTCTTTTCTTTTTTTTTGAACATTCTCAGAAGTACATAAAAATAGAGATTCCTGTTTCCGTTTAAAAATCGTTTCCTTAAAGGCAAGGTGTTTTCATTTACGCTTCCTTTATTCTAATTTTTAAAATTCAACAGCAATCCTATGTTTAAGTAATTCTTGAAAATGTCTTATACAGAATTATAGGTAAGATTTGCCAAAAAGTAAATAAACATTTTACGAATATTGTTTAAATCGTCACACAAACTGCTCATTTTAAAATTTTATAGGAAATTCCATTAAAAAACGTGACCAAAATCTTGGCGGCAAATAGGCCCGTGTGAACATAAAATTTCCAATATTTTTCCTATATTGACGAAATTTGACCACCAATTTTAGTGAATTTATTCCTAATTTGAAAAAAATGCCCGATTGGCTGTAAAAACCAAATCGGGGTACAATGTTCATAATTTACTGCATTTTAAAAAGTTTAATAAAATCCGATTACCCTGAAAATTACTGCATTTACAATTACGCCGATAAAACCCCAGAAGATTCCTAAAATAGCTCCCGCAAGCACATCCCGGGGATAATGCATTCCCATATACATGCGCGTGGTCCCGACCAGAGCGGCCAGCAAATACAGCACAACCGCAACAAACATATGTCCTTTAAAATACTGCGATAAGATGGTGGCCATATAGAACGCCTGACCGGTATGCCCGCTGGGAAAGGACTTTCCTCTTGCGCGTGTGCCGACAACGCGGACATTTTCCAGATAGGAAAACGGGCGGGGCCTTTTTATGAAAGATTTGATTGCTTCTACAACCAGCCAAAGCGTCAGCGTGCCAAATACAAATTCATACGCCAGATGCGGATTCACCGCAAAGTAAAGCACCAAAGCGATTACAACGGTTACAATACCGTTGCCAAGTTCGGTCAATGCCATCATGGTGCGATCCAGCCAGCGCGGCCGTTTCCCGTATCCGTTAAAAAACGTAAAGACATAGGCGTCTATGTTTTGGCCTTCCGCCCACACCAGCGAAACCGCCAGAAGGCAGAAAACCAGGAGCATGGCAAGCAGTACGGAGTGCTCCCGCATGGTAAGCCAGACATGCTTCCAAAAGCTGAGGGGGACAACCGTTACAAAAAAAGCGAGCGCCGTAAGGATCACAAGAAGCCAGACGGACGGGCGCAGACGCCGGAGCCGGCAGAGCATCTTCCCGCACTTTTTCACTTTCGGATGGTTGAGAATATCAGTCATTTTTCTTTTGATTCCTCGCTTGCTTATTTTCTTTTTTTAAACGCGGAAGCATCACCGCAAGCGCGCGCCGATTCATTTCGACATGAACCGCCCCGGTTCCCAGCGTAACGCTGTCCGCCATAACCTGCATGGGGGGCGTGGTTTCAATATCGACTTTATGAACATGATAATGCTCGATTCTCGGATCCTCCGCTTCGCTTATATCCGAACCCTTTAAAGCGCAGCCGAGCAGATTCATCTTATTCAGGTTGGAAAAGAGAAGAACATCCAGCAGCCCGTCTTTAAAAGCGGCTTTATTCCCTACCCGGTAGTTGCGCCCGACGTGCGGCATATTTGTTACCAGCACAACATGCCCCATCCGGACAATTTCACGCCGGCCATCCATTGACAGCTTGATTTTTGAATGGGAAGAAGAAACCAGCGTGGCAAGGAAGTCCCCCACCCGCTCAAAATGGCCATGCTGAATGTCATCCCCGGCCGAAAACAGGGACGACATCAGTCCAACGGAACAGACTTCCAAAAACGGCATTTCCACATCCCCGTAAACCGCCATTCCCATATCGATTTTCACCCGTTCCCCCAAGCGAAGGATGGAAATAGCGGACGGTATATCCTTCGGTATATTCAGACTGAGCGCAATATTATTCTGTGTTCCCGTTGGAATAATCCCAAGCGTTGCCGGCAAGCCGGCAATTTCCCTGGCAACCGCGGAAATGGTTCCGTCCCCGCCGCATACAACAAAAAGGTTCACTCCCTGCGCGAGGGTCTCCTGGACCATTTTTGCATAATCGCTGTCGGGTTCCGTCAGGTACACCTCGGGAATAAATTTCCATTCCTGCATCATGCTGATAATATCCATTAATTGGACGGGAGAAGCGTTTGCCGAACCCGATGCAGGATTAAAAATCAATTTTGCGCGTCTCCGCCGTTTTCCCCAATAGTAGATTTCATTCTCCATCTTGACCGCAAAACCTTTCTCTCACGCCGTATTCATAACAGGATTATTATGAATAAAAAGGATGGAAAATATGTTCTGTCCGGCAGGATTCATGAAAATTCCCAAAAAAACAAGGCACCCGCCAAAGGTGCCTTTGTGTATTTAATGCCTCGGATGGGAACGTACCGCCAAAACCGCCTTAATGACCGCGGTTACAACCGCCGCATTTGTCTGTGCATCCAACTGGGGCGCCGGCTGCCCTTCCATTAAAACCATATAGTGGGGTGAAAGCCGGTTCAGCGCCAGAGCAACCATATCCTTTTTGCACCGGTCGCACCGGCAGCACTGAAACCGCTTTAATGCTTCCTCCAGCTTTTCCAGCACAACGGCTTCCATCGTGTTCACCAGAACCGTCTGCTGGGTATCCATCAGCGGAATCCCAAGCTCGCGGCGCATCATGGCCCTGTGGGGGCTCGGCGCTTCCTCTTCCTTTGGCAATTTCGCCGCCTGCGCGGTTTGTTCTGAGGACGGCTGCTGAACCTCCTGTTCCTCCTGCAATGAGGCCTTAATGGTTTTGGAACCGGAAGGCATCAGCATTTTATACATTAAATCCTTATCAATATCTTTCTTGGTCTTTGCCATTCGATTAGGCCTCCTTTTTCAGAAATTCATCTGTAAAGCTCTGGTAGTCCTTTGCAATATTATTTCTTGGGGAATAGTCCAGAATATTCTGCTGAACCGACTGTGCTTCGCTGGCAGCAACGCTGCTCCTTATGTATGTGTCAAAAAGGCGGATATTCAAGTCCTCCGCAATCATCGCAGCCGTACCGCGAATTTCCTTGCACAAATGGGTCCGGGGGTTGAATTTCGTAAGCAAAATCCCGGCAATGTCCAGATTCGGGTTACAATATTTTTTCACACGTTCGACGGTTTCATATAGCTTACCAATCCCCTGCAGGCTGAAAATATCAGACAGAACGGGCACGATAATCGTATCGGAGGCGGTAAACGCGTTGATCGTAAGTATGCCGAGCGCCGGGGGCGTATCAATCAAAATATAGTCGTAAAGGTCCATAATCGGCTTAAGGGCCTCTTTCAGTAAATATTCTCTTCCGGTATTCGTAAATTCCAATTCAATTCCGCTCAAAAGAATACTGGAAACAATCAGATCGGCTGTATCGGATTTCTGTATGGCAAACTGGGTTTTCACGTCGCCTTTCAGAACATAGTAAATGGTCGCGCAGATGTCGGTATCTGCGCCTACGCTGAAGCCGAGGTTTCCCTGCGGGTCCAGATCAATCATCAGGACGCGAAAACCCCTTTTCTTCAGCCCCGCCGCCAAACTACAGGTAGTGGTTGTTTTTCCTACCCCACCCTTCTGATTGGATATTGAAATCACACTACTCATCTTATAAATCCCCCTTGGCAATTTCACAAGCTCATTCCGTCTTTATTATAC
>JAAYWU010000373.1 GCA_012516295.1 Clostridiales bacterium
AGGGGACTCTCGTTATAAAAAATTCAATTGTTTCCGTTACATGGGAAATGGATGGGCATATTTTTACCGTAAAAGCAAAGCAAAATGAAGATGAAGTTATTAAAATTGCCCAAAATGTAAATTTCGTAAAATAATATGTTGCAAAAATTCAATTAGGTTGTCTTATCAAATATAAAAAATAAAAAGAAAAGGAGTGTCCAGTATGAAAAAGTTGGTCAGCGTAATTCTTTTGGCTCTTGTGGTTGCGTTTTCCTCCCTGCCCGCTTACGCGGCGGAGAAGAATGCCGATGTTCAGCCGGGTGTGGTTCATCCCCGCTTTGTGAACATCATGTCCTTAAGCGCGGGTCTTTCCATTAACACAGCCGGTAAAGCCACCTGCACAGGTTCGGTCGATCTCTATGACAATTCCTATACTGTCAAGATGACTGTTACGCTTCAGAAATACAATGGAAACGGCTGGTCCGGTGTGAAATCCTGGAGCAAGAACGGAAAGGGAAACGCCGGTGCCCAGTTGACCGAAAGCTACTACGTTACCAGGGGAAAATACAGAGTTTGCACCACGGCAAGGGTTTACAACACGGCCGGAAAGCTGGTGGAAACGGAATCGGCTTATTCTGCTGAAAGGACTTATTAATCCGTCTTACATACGGCCTTTTAAATGAGGGGAACTCCGCCCATTATGGAATGGAAAAATCCTGATTTATTGTTTGGGGATTTCAGCCCTTTTAATCTTATGTAGGTAATCAACTTCGCGAGGTAGTCTCCCCGAATTTGGACTCCTTCCCGCATAGCGCCCCGATAAGCGCCGTCGATTAAAAAGGCTCGGCCGGTGCTTCTCGGGGTGCTGGAGTAAAAACAGCCTCCTATCCATCAAAGAATGATTTCGGAAGAGAAATAATGGGCGGGAAAATGAATGCTTTTGACGGAAAATGCAATGTATGAATACCGCAACAGAAGTATAGACAAATTCGATCAATGGAAGCGACGAACGCAATGCTGGGAGCGAGAAATCATTTTCAGCAATATGAAACGGTATCTGCACAATTGGCGGTAAGGGCACCGATCACTTCGGGGGTGCAATTCCCCAAAAATCTGCGTAATTAAAACATCCGAGGTGGTAAAGCTCGACGGAGGATACGAAGAGTAGAGGAGGCCCTCTTGATTCGAATCATGCATTCTTTCTTTACGCGCGTGAAAGCGTTTACAGCCCATAAAAGAATATTCCTGAAACAAAAAAGGAGCGGCGGGGATACCCCGCCGCTCCTTTTTGCGGATTTCACCTCCTTGTCCAAGGTATTGCTCCATTAAGTGTAGCCGCGCTAAATTCGATTGACCTTCGCATAGGAGAATTTTCTGTTCAGCATCCTGCCTGTGTTTGCCCGGCGCAAAGCTCAGAATTCTGGGTGTGAACAGGCAGTATAAACAGGTTGTGAGGACTCTATTTTTTGTTGTCACTCCCGTTTAATTGCTGAATGGCTTCTTTTAGCTTATCCGGTAGAGGAAGCCCCATTTTGCCTGCGTTTCCTATGATATTGATTCCCTCGTTGGATAGGTAGAAAAGAATAATCATTGTGCGAAGAGAACTGCCATAGCCTATTACATGCTGGTCAATGATATTTCCCAGAGAGGCTAGAACAAACATCATCATTTTTTTGGAAATGCTTTTTATTCCGATTTTTTTTGTCACTCGTTTGTCGGTTATGCCCAGCAAAACGACCGAGAGGGTATCCATAGCCGTAAACGCAATCAGTGCAAAAATGAGTGAGTCAAAACCACCGAGCAGCCAGTTTATGAGGCTGCCTGAGAAAATGAGAATTCGATTTAAGCTTTCGAAAAACGGATTCATAT
>JAAYWU010000374.1 GCA_012516295.1 Clostridiales bacterium
CCTCTCCATCACAAGTGCGAGATTAATAATATCATATTTCCTATGCATATGTCAATGGATTCTGCAAAAAATCTTTATTTATAGTAATAAATTACAGGCATTTTTATTATACTCAAAATAACTCCCGCAAATCCGGCTATTTTGCCGTTTCTGCGGGAGTCCTTTTGGAAATTACAAAATGTTTGCCAAGCTTGGCAGTTGTGATTCATTCAAAAACATAATTTGGGTAATTGCCCGGTCACATTCGGCCTCAAATTGGTCCGTAGCATTATAATAACAAAGCATCGGCAGGATGGACAGCGTCTGATCAATTGCTTCCAGTTGGCTGTGCGGCATGAATGTACAAAGAAAGGAATGCTTGTTATGCCAGTCCGATAATGCTCTCCGGCTTAGCTCTAAGGCGGTATCCGTGTCCCCCTTTGCCGCCGCCTCCTTTGCGCTGCTGACGGTCTGCATCATTTGGTCGCTGACCCTTTTCGTAGTAATTGTGCCGATTGTGCAGATCGTGACAAGAAATAGCAATATGATTACCGAAGCCCATATGCGTTTCATTTCTGTTCATCCTTTTTAATGATATTGAAATCTCCCTTTCGGTTCGCCGTCATAATAAAAACATCCTCTGCTTTTATATTCTTGCCGCGCAACACACCGTCAAGCCAATCATGGGTTTTATTGCAGAGCTGCAGGGAAAAATCCGATATAACGCCGTCGCTGATTACAACGGTTTCAATCCCGGTATCCGGA
Organism: Clostridiales bacterium; assembly: GCA_012516295.1. Taxonomy (GTDB): domain Bacteria; phylum Bacillota; class Clostridia; order Oscillospirales; family Acutalibacteraceae; genus Caproiciproducens. The sequence goes on from JAAYWU010000374.1 coordinate 745, forward strand.
AGCGCCACGCCCAGCATACCGGCGGTCGGCTGCTCCTTATCCGGTTTCTTAATCACGCTCATTTTCCCGTTTGTTTCGATAATCGCATAGGCCACGTCTCCGATGCTGAATACATTTTCCTGGCGAAGCTGTTCCGAAAGATCCTCGGTGCTCATGCGAAGGCGTCGCATTTCCTTCTGGTCCACCTTTCCGTCGTTTATCACAATGACCGGGCGGCCGCAGATGATCCTTCTGAATTTCGTGCTTTTTAACATCAATGCGGATATTACGATTTCACACATGACCAATACCGCGATTGGGATAAATCCGCTTACGAGCGGCTGCCCCGTGTCCTGCATAGGAATGGCCGCAATATCGGAAATTAAAAGCGTCACAACCAGCTCGCTTGTTTGCAATTCGCTGATCTGTCGTTTTCCCATCAGCCTTACTGCTACAATAATCACTATGTAGAGCAGCAAGGTCCGTATAAATGAAATCGTCATTCTTATCACCTAAGAATAGTATCAACCGCTGTTATCCGCTTATTCATTTTGTCCCGGGAATTTTAGGCAAAACAAAAGCTCCGGCTGTAAAGCCGGAGCCGAAACTTTCCAATTATGAAATAGGCTTGATTAACTTTGCGAATTTTGCAAAATTGGTTTCTGCACAAAAGCTTTGCAAATACAATTCACGGCAGTTCTTTCTTAATTTCGCCATGTTTTCCGCCGGAAGTGAAACAACGGACCGAATGGTTTCCGCCAGCTTGTCCGGCGTGATATCTGCCGGGACTAAGAATCCCGTTTCGCCATCTTTTACAATTTCGCCCGTACCGCCCACGTTTGTCGCAACCGCCGGTATCCCGAAAGAGCAGGCCTCCATAATACTAACCGGAATCCCCTCCGTACTGCTTGTGTTTACAAATAAATCCACAGGGGTGTTTTTGTAAAATTCCATCAGTTCGCTGTTTCGCACCGCGCCGGCGAATTTCCAGTCCATAAACTGCAAATTTTCAGCCGCGTACCGTTTGAGCTCTTCCAGCGCGTCCCCACCCCCAAAGTGGGTCCATTTCAGCTTCAGACCGCTGCCGCTGAGTTTACTGAGCGCCTGGGCGAGCAAATCCACCCGTTTTAAAGGAACAATATGGCAGCAGCTTACGATATGGAACGGACCGTCTCCGCTCGCGTCTTTCGTCCCGAAGTCGCGTGTCCCAAGATACGCGGTTTGGATTTTGTTCTCATAATCAGGATACCGCTCCTTTAAATATTCGCTGCCGTTGTTCGAACACGGATAGACCATGTCCACATTTTTCAAAATATAATATCGGAGCGGCAGATAATTCATGGAATTCCGGTAGGCGTACAAATCGTAGCCGTGTGCGCGGCAGACAACGCGGCCGTTGATGGCACCGTAGTATTTTTTCAGCTTTGCGGCAACCATGGCGGTATCGTAGAACCAATAGCTGTAAAAAGTACTCCCGTCGAATTTCTCCATGGCGTATTTTGCAAGGATTTTTACGGACTCGTCATAAACGATTTCCGATTTTGCGATGAAATAGCTTAAGTACAGCCTCTTTTTTAAGGAGCCTTTTACAGCCCTGCGCTCATCTTTTCCGGAATAGCCCTTGTAATCCTTAAAGGGAAATTGCCTGGCCATGGCGCCGGCAAGGCCTCGCTTTACTTTCGAAGCGGGGATAAAGTGAACACTTACGTTTTCCGGAACGCTTCGCGTTTGTTCCGGCTGGTCGGCAGTACTTGTGGCGATCAGAATGACCTTTTGGAATTCTTTCGCCAGTATGGCGATTTCGTCTTCTATAAATTCTTCCCCTTTATCGAAAGGAAAGGTTTTTGTTAATAGCAATAGGCAGTCCTTCATTTTAAAAACAGCCTCCCGATAGCATTAATACTCTTAGAATAGCATAACGAATACTGCAATTCAACACGGTATTACAAAATATTCTTGTATTGGGTGTGGGGAAATGGTATTATCTTAATATGCAAACTTTAACGGCATACTGGTTTTTTGCGTGTTTGCTGTAGAAAACAGAATGGCTTCATCGTATTCGATTTTGCTTTGGAAATATAGAATTAAGTTTGAAGGAGGATCGGTTTTGCCGAAGGTAAGTGTTATTGTACCTGTCTACAATGTTGAGAAGTATTTGGCGCAGTGCGTGAACAGTATTCTGGCACAGACGCTGACAGATATCGAAATCTTTTTAGTAAATGATGCATCAACCGATAATTCCCTTTCCATAGCCCGCGCGTTCGAGAAGGACCCGCGGGTAAAGGTTCTTGATACACCCCACGGCGGGCTGGGGGACACGCGTAATTACGGCGCGGCCCGTGCTTCCGGTGATTATCTGGTTTTTATCGATTCGGATGACTGGGTTGACCCCGAAATGCTGCAAACCCTATATGATTCCGCCGAGCAATGCCGTGCCGATATGGTTGTCTTTAACTTTGTGCGGGAAAATCTTATGGATGGCGAACAGCGGGTTTGTAAGCTGCCCGTCAGCTTTCCTGCGTTCGATAAAGAAACCCGGGAAACATTGCTTACCCAGCTGATCGGGCCGGACCCCGGCGACAGCCCATGGCGGCAAGTGGAGATGCTTGGGTGCGCATGGCGCAGGATGTTCCGGCGCGAATGGTTTGTGCGAAATCATCTGGCGTATTTTAACGAGCAGGAGATTATGCTGGAAGACCTGCCGGTTTCCATCATGGCGCATTGTTTAACGGACCGCGTGCTTGTTCTGGGCGGCGCTTATTACCATTACCGCTATAACCCTCAGTCCCTGAGCACGAAGTACCGTCCGCGCAAAATGGAGATGATGACGGCCTGTTTTCAAATCGTGCGCGATTTCTTGAAAAAACAGAATTTATATGAGAAGTACAGCGAAAGGCATCTGGCGTGGCTGCTGCGCAGCGCGGCGCATTCCTCGTTGGTGAACTGCTTTAGCCCGATGAATCCCGCGCATTTTCAGAAACGGTACCGGGAGGTGCGGGGCATTTTGAAAAACCCGCTGCTCCGGCAGGCGGCGAAGTCCGATTATCTGAAAAACGGCAGCCGTGCGGACCGGATTATCCTGCGCGTTATCCGGTCGAAAAACACACTGCTTGTTTATCTCTTTTATCGGTTTTATTCCAATATGCTTTTTAAAGATACGGGGAAGAAATAATGACGAAAAAACGCGTTCTATTTATCAATTACAGTCTGCACAGCGGCGGTATTGAAAAAAGTCTGGTTACTGTGCTGTCGCTTTTTGATTATGAAAATTATGACGTGGATTTGCAGCTTTTTGCAAATGAAGGGCTGTTTCTCAGCCGCGTTCCGGCAAAGGTAAACCTTTTGCCGCCGCTTTTTCCGGCGGAATATAAGCTGAACATCCGGCAGGCCTTTTTTAAACTGCTCCGGAAGGGGCATCCGTTGATTGCTTTCTGCCGTTTGATGGTCACCTTTGCGGGGCTGAGGGGCACAATGGGAGAACGTTTGACCCGCATGTGGAATGTGGAACGACGGTTTATCCGCCCGGCCAAAAAAGAATATGATGCGGTGATTGCCTTTATGGAAGGCCAGCCGATTTATTATGCGGTTACAAAGGTGAAAAGCAAAACCAAAATCGGTTTTATCCACGGCGATTACGTTGCCATGGGTTTAAACAAAGAGTTCGACTATCCCTTCATCAAACAGCTTAATGCCTTGTGCACGGTTTCGGAATCCTGCAAGTCGGCGCTGGACAGCACCTTCCCGGAGTTTTCCGGAAAATTCCATGTGGTTTATAATATCATTTCCGCAACCTTCATGCGGAATATGGCGGAGGAGCCGGCCGACTTTGAGGATGATTTTACCGGGCTGCGCGTGCTTTCGATTGCGCGCCTTTCCCATCAGAAGGGGCTGGACATCGCGCTGCCCGCCGTTGCAGCGCTTAAGAAAAAGGGGCTGCGCTTCAAGTGGTATATTATCGGAGTCGGCCCGGAGGAAGCAAACCTGCGCAATCAGATTCATGAGCTGGGGCTCGAAGAGTATGTCCGATTTCTGGGAGAACGGTCGAACCCGTATCCGTATCTGAAGGCATGCGATATTTACATGCAGCCCTCCCGCGTTGAGGGCAAATCGATTGCCGTGGACGCAGCCATGGTCATGGCGCGCCCGATTTTACTGACGAACTTTTCAACCGCGGCGGATCAGATTGACTCCGGCAAAAACGGCTTGATTGTTCCTATGACGAGCGAGGGAATCGCCGAGGGGCTGGAGGATTTGCTGCTCAACGAGGAACGCCGCGCCCAGTTTACCGCGGCTTTGGAAAAATGCGATTATACGAACGAATACGAGATTAATAAGCTGTATGCCTTAATCGGAGGGGCGTCTCTGTAAAGGGCCTTTGCGGCTCTTCTTCACCGCCTTTATCGGATGAGTGGATTTTACCGAATCCCTCCGTTTGCCCTTTGCAAGGGCAGATATGGTTTGGATTTTCCGGAACATCCCGCAGGGATGATAACAAAAAACAGTCGTTTTATTTTAGGACAAAGCATAGAAAAAGCTCCTGCCCGAAGCAGGAGCTTTCTGCATGCCGTTTTAGCTGATTTTATCTTGGATGATCGGGTGGGAGGCTTCCCAAAGCTTCTCCGCAACCGGAGCCCAATGCTCTGCCGCGTCTTTGCATTTGGCGCTCAGTTCTTCCACATCCTCCGGATTTGTCATATCGGTTGACACCGCGCCTGACTTTTTCACCATGTCGGTCAGACGGCCCGGATTGTCGAGCAGGGGGCACGGGCGCAGATGGTTTTCGTTAAATGGCTGGTTCCTGCGGTACTGCATGAACAGCGGGGATTGATATGCTTCCAGAAGTGTCTTTTCTTTTATGTTGGAGTCCGCGTAATGGATGAACGCACACGGCTCGATATCCCCGTTCGCATTGATATGCAGGTAGCAGCGCCCCCCGGCGATGCAGCCTTTCACATATTCGCCGTCATTCCAGAAGTCCATGGTGAACAGCGGCTTGGTCTGCCTGAATTTCCGTATCTGATGGTACATAAATTCACGCTGTTGCGCGGTTGCTATCAGCTCCGGCACAGCGTCCTTGCCGACCGGGATATACGTAAAGAACCAGGCGAATTTTGCGCCTTTCGCGATCATGTCGTCAAAATATTCTTCGCTTCCGATTACATCCACATTCTTGCTTGTATAGCAGCAGGAAATGCCGAACGGCAGTTTCTTGTTCCTTAAAATTTCCATTGCCTTTATAACCGCCTGATAGGTGCCCTTGCCGCGGCGGTCATCGGTTGCTTCTTCGAATCCCTCCACGCTGATGGCGGGGATGAAGTTTTTCACCCGGAGCATTTCATCCGCAAAGGCTTCGTCAATCAACGTGGCGTTGGTGAACGCAAGGAAGGCGCAGTCGTCGTGCTTTTCGCAAAGCTTGATAATGTCGTCCTTGCGGACAAGCGGTTCGCCGCCGGAATAGATGTACATATACGTACCGAGCTTTTTCCCCTGCTCAATAATGCTGTCGAGCGTTTCCAGGCTCATGTTGAGCTTGCTGCCGTACTCCGCCGCCCAGCAGCCGGTGCAATGCAGGTTGCATGCGGAGGTCGGGTCCATCAGTATAGCCCACGGGATGTTGCAGTCGTACTTTTCTTCATTTTTATTTTTGCGCTGGCACCCCAGAATAGCGGAATTTATCAGAAAGTTTTCAAACAATTTTTTCCGGACTCCCGCATCGATATCCGTATAAAGGCTCATAATCAGTTTGTACCAGTTGTTGTCGGGATCCTTCAGGGCTTCGTCCACAAGGTCATACGCGTTGTGGTAATAATCCTCCTTGTCAAATTTCCTTATCCAGTTCAACACCTTCGGGACGTTTTCTTCCGGATTATTGTCTAAATAGCTCAACACTTTTTTCAGGCCATAGGACTCCAGCATTTCATTGACTGTTCCCATTGTACATTCTCCCTTTCATATTTTCGCTATTTTTTATATGCTAGCATTTTTAGCGGAATAAGTATCTATACAAAAACAAAGCACAGTCAAAATATCATACACTTTTTGGAAACTGTCAGATTGCCGGGAGCTCTGGAATCATTTGACTTTGACTTTGCTTTATTGTATCATCAAAAAAGCGTAATGGCGGTTTCTGAATCGGATTGTTTTTATCGGTTTTCCGGGTATCATGGCGGATGAATCATAATCATTGCCCTTCCTTTGTAGAATGGCTGTAAATATAGTTTTGGAGGCTCATCATGAAATTAATCAGTTTGCTTGAGGGACTGAAATACTCCTGCTCCGGCAATGTAGATGTTGAGATAACGGATATTGTCTTTGACTCGCGTAAAGTGGTAAAAGACTGTGCGTTTGTCTGCCTGTGCGGTTCTTCCGTCGACAGCCATGCTTTTGCACAGCAGGCGGCAGATGCCGGCGCCGCCGCAATTATTGCGCAGCATGAGGTGGAGGCAAAGGGCGTTCCGGTCGTTTATGTGGAAAACACCCGCTATGCGATGGCGGTTATGTCCGCGGCGTATTTCGGGCATCCGGCCGATCAAATCCGGGTCGTTGGCATTACGGGGACAAAAGGAAAGACAACGACTTCGTATATGATTCGCTCCATTCTGGAATGTGCGGGTATCAAAACCGGTTTGATCGGCACGATCGGAACCGTCATCGGCGATGAGGTCATTCAGACGAACAATACAACGCCGGAGTCCTACGACGTACAGCGCTATTTGCGCAGGATGGCCGACAGCGGCTGCAAGGCGGCCGTAATGGAAGCTTCGTCCATCGGGCTAAAGGATCACCGCGTTTCCGGCTTTACGTTTGATATCGGTCTGTTCACCAATTTTTCTCCCGACCACATCGGCGGAAACGAGCATAAGACGCTGGAAGAGTATATGCAGTGCAAAAATATGCTGTTCAAACAGTGCAGAACCGGCGTAATCAATATTGACGATGAAAATTACAAAGGAATTATCGAAGGCCACACCTGCGAAATCGAGACTTACGGCTTCCGGGAGGAGGCCGGCCTGCGCGCGTCCGGGGAACGGCTGATTTCACGCCCCGGCTATCTCGGGGTGCATTTTGATCTGTGCGGGCAGTTGAATTTTGGCGTGGACGTCGATATCCCCGGCCATTTCAGCGTATACAACGCGCTTGCCGCGGTCGCCGTGTGCCGGCATTTCGATGTTACACAGCAGAATATCATTGACGGCCTGAATACCGTTAAGGTAAAGGGTAGGGTGGAGCCGGTACCGGTTCCCGGAAACTATACCTTATTAATTGATTACGCGCACAACGCGCTCAGCATGGCAAACATTCTGGAAACGCTGCGCGAATATAAGCCGAACCGACTGATCTGCATGTTCGGGGCCGGCGGCAACCGCGCGCGTTCGCGCCGGTATGAAATGGGGGAGACCAGCGGAAACATGGCGGACCTTTCCGTAATTACCGCGGATAACTCCCGTTATGAAGATGTAATGGATATTATTGAAGATATTAAAGTCGGCTTAGCCAAAACAAAGGGCGAATATGTTGTGATTCCCGACCGGAAGGAAGCGATTAAATACTGCATGGAGATTGCGCAGGACGGCGATATTATCGTACTTGCCGGAAAGGGTCATGAGGATTATCAGGAAATTCAGGGCGTAAAATATCATCTGGATGAACGCGAGGTCATTGCGGATATTATTAATAAAAAGATATAAGGTGATACAATGAAAATGACAGCACGGGAGATTGCCGAAGCCTGCGGGGGCAGGCTTCTTTGCGGCGATCCGGATACCGTTGTAACGTCGGTCAGCACCGACAGCCGGAAAATCGACAGCGGCGCGCTTTTTGTCCCGATCAAAGGCGAAAGGACGGACGCGCACACCTTTATCGGCGCGACTTTTGCGGCGGGGGCCTCGGCTAGCCTTACGCAGGAGCATGACAGCATGGACGACCGGCACGTCTGGATCCGTGTCCAAAGCACCGAGCAGGCCCTTCAGCAGATCGCGGCCACCTACCGGAAAAGGTTTTCCATTCCTTTCGTTGGAATTACGGGCAGCGTGGGCAAGACGACGACAAAGG
>JAAYWU010000375.1 GCA_012516295.1 Clostridiales bacterium
GTGGTACGGGATAAAGCAGTTGCTGCGGCAATCCGCCTGCTGGCAAAGACGAAAAGAGAACGCGAAAACAAAGTGGAAATTATAAAAACGGAACGGGGTTATAACGTAACTTGCCATATCTCCGGCGGAAAAATGGATTTAATGAACTTCACCCTGCATGTTCCTGATCTGTATCAGGCAAACATGGTTAAGAATAATTTTCACCAATCCCCCGAAGACGTGTACCAGATGCTGCTGGCGCTGGTCACAAATGACCGCGAAATGGCCGCGGGCATCCTGGGTGCAAAGCTAAAACCTGCACAAAAATAGGAACGGGCAAAATGCCCGTGCTTTTTTTACCGTCATCTGATAATTAAATTGAGCAGGAGAAGCATGGTAACCCCGGGAATGCCTGCGGCTCCGGAAACGCCAATGGTCAGCGGGCTTAACGGCAGGCTGACACCGGTAAAAAAACCGGTCAGATTCACAGCCGCAAGGGCGCATAGCCCCGTCAGGACTCCTCCAGCGGCACGCTGCACCGGCTTGGGCGCTTTTACGATGACCTGAATCAGTACCAAAAGCGCAAAAACACCGCACAAGCTAAGCGGAACAACCCAGTCTGGCAATGTTCTCCCCCCTCTCCCTTGCAGGTAAGGGGCGCATTGATGCCTTTAAGCCGCGCCTGTTTCAGTAAGTAGCGGTAGCGGGATTTCAGCGATTCCCGTTGATAAATGCAGGCTTCAATCAGGTTCTCATCGCTTTCTAACGCAAACCAGCTTTCGTTGCAGGCCATTAGACGGCATACTTCCTTGATTTCATCCATAATTCTGTCTTTATCTTGATTTTCCTCAACGGCTGTGCAGTCAACACGCTGTACAAGCTTTAAAACAGATTCCATACCAACATTACCGCCTTTCGGTTAATATTATGTTAGTATGATGAGCATTTATTCCAAAAAATATACCAATTACTCTATATTTATCCTTTTATTGTTATTCTTTGGCCCCAATATTCGGAACAAAGTCGATTCTGCCGCTCGGAACATCCGCCGCTACAACCTGCACGGATAAAGGCTGGCCGATGGTAAGCTTCCGGCCGGTGTTTTCATCAACCTGCGTAATCATCCCGTCAAAGTGGAATTTCGCCCCTTCGAAGCTGTCAATCGGAACAAAGCCTTCGACGGAATTCGGAAGCTCGACAAATACGCCGCGCTGGGTTACCCCGCTGATAATGCCGTCGTAGCATTCCCCGATATGCTGGGTCATATATTCCGCCATGTAACAGCTTTCCACGCTGCGTTCGGCCTGCATGGCCCGCACTTCCGCTGCCGAAGATTCCGACGCAGCCGCCTTTGCAAACGCCTCATACCGCCGAACCAATTCCTTTTTGTCTTTTGTCTTTAACAAAGCGGAAAGAATGCGATGGATTGCGGTATCCGGATACCGCCGGATCGGCGAGGTGAAATGACAGTAATCCGCAAGCGCAAGCCCAAAATGGCCGATTGGCGCGGTATCGTAGCGCGCTTTCGCCATGGTTCGCAGAAGTTGATGGGAAATCACCTTTTGTGCGGGCGTCCCGCTTGCCTGACGCATAATATCCGCGAAATCGGCAGTTTTTATCTCCCCGTCTTTTTTCAGCCGCTGTGCGTTTAATCCAAGTGCGCCGACAAGCTCCGCCAAAGCTGCCACACGCTCGGGATCGGGCTGTTCGTGCACGCGGTATACAAACGGGATTCCGTTTTCTTTTGCAAACTTCGCGGCCGCTTGGTTGGCCGTAATCATCAATTGCTCAATCATCTGTTCGGCCTCGCCCGTTTCACGCGGTTCCACGCCAATACAGACGCCTTCCTCATTCAGCGTGAATTTCGATTCCGTGCTTTCCAAATCCACCGTGCCGTTTTTAACCGAACGCGCTTTCAAAATATTGGCCAATTCTCTCGCCGCATTTAAGGAACGGATGACCGGCGCGTATTTTTTACGCAATTCCGCATCGGCGGTTTTGTTAAATAACTGATTCACCTCAGAATAAACACCGCGTACTTTCGAATTGATGACGCTCTTTTTAAACTGATAAGATAAAATCGTCCCTGTTTTATCCAGCTCGATGATCGCAGAAAACGTCAGCTTGTCCTCCCCCGCGTTCAGGGAGCACACGCCGTTGGAAAGCTCTTTCGGGAGCATGGGAATTACACGGTCGGCAAAATAAACGGACGTGCCCCGCTCCAGCGGCTCGGCATCCAGCGCGCCGCCTTCCTTGACATAATGGCTTACATCGGCGATATGCACGCCAAGCTTGTAGCCTTTTTTCGTCCTGCTTACAAAAATTGCGTCGTCCAGATCCTTTGCATCCGCACCATCGATTGTGCAAATATTGGTTTTCCTTAAATCCAGCCTTCCCTTTAAATCCTGTTCTGTAATAACCTGACTGGAAATCTTTCTTGCCTCTTCCAGGACCTCTTCGGGAAAACGGCTTTTGATTCCGTACTGGTCAATAATTGCGTCCGCACAGATTTTGGCGCTTCCAGAACTGCCGTACGCTTTGACAATGCGGGCAGACAGCTGGGATGTTTTAGGCGCCCGATGGATTTCCGCTTGTACCTTGTCCCCATCCTTCAGATGCTTTGCGGAATTTTTCTCTACCGGCAGGCGGTAGCGTATGGCGCCGTCCGGGATCAACTCACAAAGGCCTGCGCCGCGGGACAATGTTCCGGTAATGGTACGGCTGCTCTTTTCCGAAATCAAATGAACGTCGGCGCTCAGTCCTTTCGCGCTTTCTTTCACATTTTTCAATAAGACCGTATCCCCGATAAAGGCTTTATTTAAATGATTCACATGGATAAACAGGTCCTCGCCGCCGTCTTCCGGGCGCGCAAAGGCAAAACCCTTCGACAAAGAAACAATCTTTGCCTTTATGGTTTTCTTTTTCTCCACAGGCCGGATCCGGTGTTTTTTGCTAACCGAAACCGCCCCCTCATATTTCAATTGATTCAGGGCATTGTAAAAGTTTTTTTTATTTTTTACCTTCAGTTTTTTAATTAGCCCCCGGGAAGTAATACTTTCTGGATAGTGCTGTAA
>JAAYWU010000376.1 GCA_012516295.1 Clostridiales bacterium
GATATTATCCCATTTCACCGCCGCTGTGTCAACTTTTTTCCGCGTCCGGGTGGAAAGAATCGTATACTTTTTGCGCGGCCGGTTTCGTCATGCCCGGCGCTGCGCAGAGTTCTTCCAAATCCGCATTTTTGATCGCCGAAATCGTCTTAAAATGCTTTAAAAGCGCCTTTGCCCGCGAAGGGCCGATCACTTCAATCGAAGTCAAAGTGGAAGAAATCGTGGATTTTTTCCGCGTCTGCCGGTGGTATCCGATGGCAAAGCGGTGAACCTCCTCCTGAATGGAGGAAACCAGCGTAAAAGCCTTCCGGTTGGAATGGATTGTGATTTCCCCGCCGTCAAAGGCGATCGCCCTTGTCCGGTGCTTGTCGTCCTTTACCATCCCAAAAAGCGGAATTTGGAGGCCGGCGGCTTCCAGCACGGGTTTTACCGCGCTCACCTGGCCCTGGCCGCCGTCCAGCAGAATCAAATCGGGCAGTCTTCCGAAACCGTCGGAAATATTCTTCCCCTGCGCATCAAAATATTCACGGATACGCCGTTCCATGACTTCATGCATAGAGGCGTAATCGTCCTGCCCCTCCACGGTTTTTATTTTAAACTTCCGGTAAGCGGACTTTAAAGGCCTGCCGTTTTCAAAAACGACCATGCCGGCCACATTCTCGCTTCCCGCCAGATTTGATATATCGTACGATTCAATATAAATCGGCGGTTTTTCCATGCCAAGCAGCCGTCCCAGTTCGTCCAGCGCCGACGCTTCGCGCACGGTGCGCCCCGTTGCCTGCGCCACCTGTTCGGCGGCGTTGTTGCGGCACATTTCCACAAGCTTCGCCTGCTCGCCTTTCTGCGGAACGGACAGAACCACTTTCCTGCCCGCCTTTTGCGAAAGCCAGTCCCTTAACAGCTCCATTCCCTCGACCGCCCCGTCCAGGCAGACACGCGGCGGAACCCGGTCCCGCATGGAATAGTAGCGCTCGATGAATTCGCCGCGGGCGGCCTTCGGATTTCCCGTTTCCCCCATTAAAAAGGTTTCCCGGTCGCAAAGGCGTCCGTCCAAGAAGCGGAAAACCTCAAAGCAGCTTGTTCCCGCTCCCTGTGCCAGCGCGATCACATCCTGTTCCGGCACGCGCGCCGCAACCACCTTCTGGCGGTCGCCCATCCGCTTAATCGCCGCAAGGCGGTCGCGGATTCTTGCCGCGCGTTCGAATTCCAGCGCTTCGGCAGCCTCCTCCATTTTCCGGGTAAGCTGCCGCACACACTGCGCGCTGCCGCCGCGCAGAAAGTCAATCGCTTCTTCCACGCTTTCATTGTATTCCTCTTCGGAAATTTTCCCGCGGCAAGGCGCGCAGCACTGCTTAATATAATAGTTCAGGCAGGGCCTTGCCTTCCCGATATCCTGCGGGAATTTCCGCGTACAGGTCGGCAGCTTGAAAATTTTCAGCGCTTCATCCACGGACTGCTTCGTCGCCCATGAACTGACGTAGGGGCCGATATAGCGCGCGCCGTCGTCGGCAATCTGCTTTGCCTCGGATATCCGCGGCCACGGACCCGCGGTTACCTTAATATAATGATACCCTTTATCGTCCTTCAGCAGAATATTGTATTTGGGCATATGCTGCTTGATCAGGCTGCATTCCAAAACAAGGGCTTCAAATTCGCTGTCCGTAAGGATATATTCAAAATAATCGACATTCGCAACCATGCGGCGTACCTTTTTGTCATGGTTCTTTTCCGAGCCAAAGTACTGGCTCACGCGGTTTTTCAGCGCCTTTGCCTTGCCGATATAGATAATCTTCCCGGTTTTATCGTGCATAATATAAACGCCCGGACTCATGGGAAGCCGCATGGCACGCTTACGCAGCTCCTTTATATGTTTTTCATGATCGGTCATTGCATTCTCCCTCGAGGATAAACAATACAAAAAAAGCACCGCTGGCTAAGCGGTGCTATTTGTCGGAAAAATTACTCGGTGAAGCCGGACTCTACCAATTCTACAAGGCTATTTACAGCTTCTTCTTCGTCCGTACCATCTGCAATAATCCGAATGGTGGTTCCGCCGACGATTCCAAGAGATAATACGCCCAGTAAGCTTTTTGCATTCACACGTCTTTCTTCTTTTTCAACCCAAATGGAAGATTTAAACTCATTTGCTTTTTGGATAAAGAAAGTCGCCGGACGGGCATGGAGTCCCACCTGATTCTGGACCAGAACTTCTTTAACACACATTACTTATTTCACTCCTAACAGAAAATCCATTCCGCCTAACTTTATTAGCTAAGTTTTAAGATTCAAAGTTATTATAGCACAATTCGGTTAACCGTCAATAAAATAAAAAAACTTTGGATTGATGACCGAATCAGAACGTTTATGTTTAGCATAGCTTTGTGCAATATGCTGTTATTGTTGAAAACTTTTGGCCCCTTTGCCATGACGGTCTTCCATTTTATTCGATTTCAGCTTATTTTATCTTCCTTACTTTTCAATTTTTCCTGAAAATCGGATAAGAATTTATAGTCTTCTTCTGTCAATTCCGC
>JAAYWU010000377.1 GCA_012516295.1 Clostridiales bacterium
ATCCATACCCGCGCCTTCGCGAAGATTTAAATAATCGGTTGTTTTTGCCGTAACAGCGGCCGTAACCGCAATCGTGGGCACAAGGCTCACCGTAACCGCGGCGGTGCATGCAAAGGAAATCGCTGCCGTAACAATGCGCTTTGTTTTGTGCTTCAATCCTACCACTCCAATTTATTAATAAAATTGTATATTTGATTCCGTTTTCTTTACTATAAAACAGTACAAAATTCTGGTTCGATTATAAACCAAAATGTAGTAAGAAGCAAGCGCAAATGCCACTTGTTAACATTTACCACTAAGATTCGAAGGCCGTTATTCGTACTCAACTTCAAGAATCAGGCATGAAATAATCGGGTATTCATCGATCCAATACGTCTTCCCAACCGTACTTACCTGATAACCCAGATTTTTTAAAAATTTTGCCGCTTCATAGCCAAGTTCTTTATTAAAGAAACGAATCATTACCTTCTGCATAACATCCCCCCATTCCTAGTACTATGGTATTCCGGTCAATTTGGAAATGCGATTGTCCTTTTTATGTTTTCCCTTCTTAATGCAGTCTTAATACGCGTTAAATTCTATAATACCGGCCGCCATCTTTATTTCCGCTGTGCTAAATTAAATCGCACGCAGCACACAATTCAGAAAGGAGATAACCGGAATACCGGAAATAAAATTGCAACCGGGTTAATTGGCCGCTGAAACAATTTCAATTTTGTTCCGGGCAGTTCTTCGTTTTTTCGCTTATATTCTAAATACAATATCGATCGAGCCCGCATAAAATAAACTGGTGATGATTTATGGAAAACCTGACTTCCTTAGAGCCCTGTGAGCTGGTCATTCTTGCAACTGTATTTTCTTTTTTACTTTCCGACAATCTGGATGCCGGTGAGCTGAACGTTCTTGGCAATTTTATCGTGGCTGTCGGCGGTTTGATGTTAGCCTGGGCCGCGCAGCTGGACCAGCAGGAAAAACCTTCTGAAAAAACAGTCGATTGCGATTTGGAAGAATTAAAAAATCAAATTCGATGCCTCCAGGAAAAATGCGACCGGCTGGAGCTTTGTTCGCAGCATGGCTGCAAAAAAGAATTGGGCCCGGGCAAAATGGTATAAATTTTCTGCACTCGGTTAAACATAAGTTTAAAACCACAGAAAAGCCCGCAGGGTGAATTTTTACCCCGCAGGCTTTTTATGTAAATCGACGGTTTTTTCAGCAAAATCAGCTGTTTAAATTTTCACATTATTCTGACTGTTTTGGCGGCGGTGCCGGTTGTAATTACAAAATTTTTGTTGTATCATAAAACGATGTTCTATAAGCTGGAAAAAATTTCCAAACAGATAAGCCAAGGAAACCGGCATAACAATTCTAAAAACAAGAGGACGGATCAGTTACAGTGGAAACGAAAGCAACAGAAAATAACCGCAACAAGTGGATTGTGTTGATGATAACCGTCATATCCACTTTTATGAACACTTTAGACGGCAGCATTGTGAATGTGGCGCTGCCCTCCATGGCAAAAGCGCTGCATGTAGACACCGGATTAATCACCTGGGTCGTGAGCGCCTATTTAATTGTAATTACCTTCTGTATTTTAATATTCGGCCGTTTGGGCGACTTAAAAGGGCAGGGAAAAATTTTCCGCTTCGGCCTTTTAATTTTTACAATCGGCTCGTTTTTGTGCGGCTTGATGCGTACTTTGCCCCTGATCCTGTTAGCGCGCGCAATTCAGGCGGTCGGCGCTTCGGCAAGCATGGCGAACAGCCAGGGCATTATCGCCAGAACGTTTCCTCCGGAAGAACGCGGGCGGGCGCTTGGAATCAACGGTACCTTTGTCGCCCTGGGAACAATGGTCGGCCCTGCTTTGGGCGGACTGATCATTTCCTTTGCAAGCTGGGAATATTTGTTCTGGGTAAACGTACCGATTGGTTTGCTGGCTTACTTTGCAAACCTGAAATTTTCAGGGCCGGAGGACACCGTATCCGACGAAAAGCTGGATTTATGGGGAAGCTTCCTGTTTGTTTTTGCAATCGCCCCGCTATTTATCGCATTGGAGTATGGACAAACCATAGGATATACGCATTGGCTGATTCTTCTCCTTTTTGC
>JAAYWU010000378.1 GCA_012516295.1 Clostridiales bacterium
GCTTAATATGCGTGTCCAGCGTGCGGTCGTCGCCGTAAAAATCGTAGCCCCACACATTTGTAATCAGCTTTTCCCTTGTCAGCGCAATCCCCTTATTGTTCACAAGAGAAAAGAGCAAATCGTATTCCTTGGGGGAAAGGTCCACCTTTTCCCCGTCGACTGTCACGATGCGCCCTGTAAAATCAATGGTAAGGCCTTCAAAGTGCCGGATATCCTTTTGCATCCCGTTTTTCTCCTGGCCGGTGCGCTTAATAATCGCGTTAATCCGAAGCATCAGCTCCTTCGGGGAAAACGGCTTCACGACATAATCGTCTATTCCAAGCTCAAAGCCCCGTATCTTATCGTATTCCTCACCGCGCGCACTCAGCATGAGCACCGGAACGGAAGAAAATTCACGGATTTCTTTTACCGCGGAAAACCCGTCCAAAACCGGCATCATAATATCCATCAGCACAATGTCATACCCCTCTGGATTCTCCCGGCAAAGCGCAACCGCTTCTTCCCCGCTGCTCGCTTCCGCTACGGTATGTCCTTCAAAGACCGCATATTTTTTAATAAGCCCCCTGATTTTTTCCTCATCGTCCACAATAAGAATATGATACATGACCAATTCCCCCTGCATGGTAATGTTATTTTAAACCGTCAAAGTGTAAGTACTGTGATAATTTTGCAATTGTATTGTAACATACATTCAGCTTTCCGGAATAGTGCGTATATGTAATATAAATGTATAATTTTTATGAAGTGCCATGAACGCAATTACGCGCATATAAATCAATTCTTTTCGAAGTGCACAAGTCTGCGCTTATTCCGGACTAAGTATCACGCCACACAGAAGTATCGGGGCGGATTTCTGCGCAATAATATACTGTATCGGAAACCATACCGAACGATACCCGCTGAAAGCCATGCGGAAAAGCCCCGGCAGATTTCTCTGCCGGGGCTCCGAGTCGGATAGAATACTGTTAGTCGAACACGCCGGTGGAAAGGTAACGTTCGCCGGTATCCGGCAGAAGCGCTACAATCAGCTTTCCCTTGTTTTCCGGGCGTTTTGCAAGCTGGGTTGCGGCAAATACGGCTGCGCCTGCGGAAATACCCACCAGAAGCCCCTCGCTTGCCGCAAGTTTTTTCGTAGTGGCAAACGCGTCCTCGTTCGCTACGGGGATAACTTCGTCCAGGACATCGGTGTTCAAAATATCCGGAACAAAGCCCGCGCCAATTCCCTGAATGCTATGCGGGCCGGATTTTCCCTCGTTAATAACCGGAGAGCTGGCCGGCTCAACGCCGACAACCTTCACATCCGGATTGTGCGCTTTGAGCGCCTCTCCTACACCGGTAATCGTGCCTCCCGTACCGATTCCCGCGACAAAGATATCGACCTTTCCGTCGGTATCGCGCCAGATTTCCTGCCCGGTCGTTGCGCGGTGCACCGCCGGATTGGCGGGGTTCACAAACTGGCCGGGAATATAGGAATTCGGGATTTCCTTCGCAAGCTCGTTTGCCTTTTCGATCGCGCCCCTCATTCCCTTCGCGCCTTCCGTCAGCACAAGCTCCGCGCCCAGCGCAGAAACCAGCCTGCGGCGCTCAAGGCTCATCGTTTCGGGCATGGTCATAATAATGCGGTACCCTCTCGCCGCCGCGACAAACGCAAGGCCGACGCCGGTATTGCCGCTGGTCGGTTCGATAATGGTCGTATCCCTATTGATAACCCCTTTTTCTTCCGCGTCTTTAATCAGCGCATAGCCGACCCGGTCCTTAACGGAGGAAAGGGGATTAAAATATTCCAGCTTTCCCACAACGGTTGCTTCCAGGTTTTCCGCCTTTTCATAATTCGTCAGCTCTAAAAGAGGGGTATTGCCGATCAGTTCCGTCAGATTCTTCGCAATAGCCATAATGGTCTCTCCTTCAATCAATCTATTTCTTATTATAGTATTTCATCATTGAGCTTTACAAGCCGCAACAATAAATATTCCGGTTGGCTCTTAAGAAATGAAGTCTTTTCACGAGCACCCCTCCTATTGATTATAACTCCTACCAAAATAGTAATGTATTCCTCTTGCAATTAGTATACGCTTTATATATAATAAAGTCAATAGGAAAACTTAACTTTATATTGCAAGGATTCCGGAAGGCCGCTAAGATAAGAATTGTAAGGAGAGAAAAGCCCATGAAGTTATCTACGAAAAGCCGTTACGCGCTCGAAGGGATGCTGTATATGGCGGTTTACGGTAAGGACCGGCTGCTTACTGTGAAAGAAATAGCCGCCGGTACAGCCGTATCCCCGGCATATATGGAACAAATATTTTTTAGCCTGAAAAAAGCCGGCCTTGTGTCGACGGTACGCGGCGCGAAGGGCGGTTTCGCTCTGGGATATCCGGAAAGCGAAATTACGGTTGGCAGGATCATCCGCGCAATCGACGGGGATCTTGTACCGGTTTCCTGTGTGGCCAATTTGTCCTCCTGCAAAAGCAAGGTCCGCTCAAACTGCATAAGCCGGCACGTCTGGATCCGGATTTCGGACGCGATATCAAAAACAGCGGACAAACAGACGCTGGAAATGCTGAAAGACCAGTTTATGAAGGAAAGCGACGGTGCGGAAAATGAAGATATCCACTAAAGGAAGATACGGCCTGCGCGCCATGATCGATTTGGCAGTCAACAGCAACGGGGACTGCGCGTCGCTTGCCGGCATATCCGAGCGCCAGGATTTATCGCTGAACTACCTGGAAAGCATCTTTTCCTATTTAAAGCGCGCGGGCTTGGTGATCGGCATTGCCGGCGCGCAGGGCGGTTACATGCTTGCAAAACCGGCGGATGAAATCACCCTCTACGAAATCATGACGGTTTTGGAGGGGGATATGTCCGTGTACGACAAATTCGGGCCGACGACAAAAATACGCAGTTTCCTGAACAAAAACGTCTGGGATGTCATCGACAAAAATGTAAACGAAGTGCTGACAGGAACCACCTTGGCGGATGTAATCAAAAATATGGAAAACAGCCGCCTGTCCGAAGATTGCTCCGCATTATAAAAAAGCGCCAAAGGAGCAGGACTTGGGAATTTACGAAGGCAAAAAGGAAAGACTGCACCGAGTGGCAAAACCTTTCGTGCAGTCTTTCCTTTTTTACATTTATGGATAAGATAATTGAATCGCTTAGCCATCCTTATTGTTGCAATGCATATCAAAAAGGCCCCGGACATCCAAAACCGGGTCCACAAACAAAATCCCATTTCCGGGAAGGTCCATGTGAAGCTCTTGAAACAAATGATTCACTACTTTATCGATTAACTCGCTTGGCATAAGAATTATAACCAATTCCTTCTCGGGTTCTATTTCCATGCCGAGCAATTTGGTAGCAAAGTTCGAACCGGTTCCCCGGCCATGCAGGATTGTACCGCCCTTGACGCCTAATTTGCGCGCAATATCCATTACGTCGTTCGCCATGCCGCGATTGACAACTACCGTCAGTTTTTTGAACATACTCTCTTCCTCCATACCTTGCACTCTATTCCAAGTGCCCTGCTTATTGTGAATTATCTGGCTCGCGACTGTTACAGGCATCGTAAAGATAATTCCATGACCGGGGGCATAAAGCTGGAGCTCTTTGGTAAAAAAGTCCAGTACCTCCATTGCTTTCTCTTTCTCAATAAGTATGTTGACAATTTCCTTTTTCTGGCTCTTTATGCCAAACAAATTTAAAGTAGGACTTTTTACCGTGCCTTTGCCAAGCAGGATTATCCCGTCGTGGATCTCTTTCATTTTGGCAATACGGACAAATTTCTGGCATTGATGTTCACTTAGGATGAGTGTCATCAGCAGAAACGGTTGTTGGATAGCCTGTTCCTCCATTTGCTTATCCATGATTACCTCCTGTTGATTGTTCATTTAAAGCAGAATCGGATGCCTTGCGCGATTTTGCCTGATAAAGTGCGCCAAGCAGTTCGATTGCTAGAATCGGCATCATTGCAACAATTGCTATCATACCAAAGCCATCTACCACCACATCGGCCGTCGGGACTTGCGCAGCAACCCCCTGGACAAAGGCAAGGGAGAACGTGGCCGTCATCGGTCCTGAAGCAACACCGCCTGTATCATATGCCATACCCACAAATAAGTCAGGTATAAAGTAAGCCAATATCACGGAGAGGCCAAATCCAGGAAGCAAATACATCCATAACTGGATACTGGGTATGAGAATCCTCAAGGCAGACATAAAGATTGACAGGCCAACTGCCACAGACAAAAATATGAGGACCAAATTGCGTTTGACTGACCCGCCGGTGACGTCCTCTACCTGATAGGTTAAGACATGAACTGCCGGTTCGGCCAAGACAGTGGTAAGCCCGAGCAGCAAAGCTACAAGAAGAACCGGAACGTCTGAGTCCATCGAAGCAAGCCGTATTCCCACCTGCATGCCTACTGCCATAAACCCTCC
>JAAYWU010000379.1 GCA_012516295.1 Clostridiales bacterium
ATAAACGGTTCGCTGATTGTGCTGGACAACGTTGAAAACGCGTCGTTTGAAGAGGTTGTCGATATCCGTCTGGAAAACGGCACCATGCGCCAGGGCAGAATCGTTCAGTTGGACGGTAAGCGGGCAGTCATTCAAGTATTTGAAGGTACGCGCGGCATTTCGCTGGACAACACGCGCACCAGGCTGAAAGGCCACCCGATGCAGATGCCGCTTTCCCCGGAGATTCTCGGCCGCGTATTCGACGGTGCGGGCCGTCCGATTGACGGGCTGGGAAACATTTTTCCGGTGAAAAAGGCAGATATTAACGGAACGCCGATTAATCCGGTTTCCCGTGAATATCCGAAAAACTACATCAATACCGGCATTTCAACCATTGATACGCTGATGACGCTGATTCGCGGGCAGCAGCTCCCTATTTTCTCCGGTTCCGGTATGAAACATAACGAGCTTGCCGTTCAGATTGCAAGGCAGTCGAAAATCAGCGACGACAGCGGTAATAATTTTGCAATTGTCTTTGCCGCAATGGGCGTTAAAAACGATGTTGCCGAATATTTCCGGCGTTCTTTCGAGGAATCCGGCGTTCTGCAAAGGGTTGTTATGTTCCTGAACCTTGCAAACGATCCGATTATTGAAAGAATTCTGACCCCACGCTGTGCGCTGACGGTTGCGGAGTACCTTGCCTTTGAGCTGGATATGCATATTCTCGTCATTATGACGGATATGACCTCCTATGCGGAAGCGCTGCGCGAATTCAGTTCTTCCAAAGGCGAAATCCCGGGCAGAAAGGGGTTCCCGGGCTACCTGTATTCCGACCTTGCCTCCCTTTACGAACGCGCGGGCATGGTGCGGGGCAAAAAAGGGTCTGTAACCCAGATTCCGATTCTCACAATGCCGAACGACGACGTCACCCATCCGGTGCCGGACTTGACCGGATACATTACCGAAGGGCAGATCGTGCTTGACCGCGTTCTGGACAATTCCGGTGTTTATCCGCCGGTTTCCGTCCTCCCTTCCCTTTCCCGTCTGATGAAGGACGGCATCGGCGAAGGCTTTACGCGTGAAGACCATCCGGCGCTTTCGAATCAGCTTTTCGCATCCTATGCGAAAGTAATGGACGCCCGTTCGCTCGCCTCTGTTATCGGTGAAGAAGAACTCTCCCCTGTCGATAAAAAATATATTGAATTCGGTAAACGGTTTGAATCCCAGTTTGTAACACAGGGCTTTAATGAAAACCGTTCCATAGAGCAAAGTTTGGATTTGGGCTGGAAGCTTCTTTCCACGCTGCCGCGTGAAGAACTCGATCGTGTGGACGACGAGCTTCTTGATAAATACTATGAAAAAGCGCTTCAGTCGGATTCCCCTGTAACGGAACCCGAAAAAAGCATTGACGAATAGTGTGAAAGCGCAGGATAGCATATAGAAAATTGCGCAGCATTTTCACCGCGCAATTTTTACCAACCGAAGGAGGTGTGCCGCATTGAGCAACCAAATCGTTCCGACAAAAGGAAATTTGATCGCCACAAAAAAGTCCCTTGCGCTTTCACGCACAGGTTTTGAGCTTCTTGACCGGAAACGGAACATTTTAATACGGGAAATGATGGCCCTGATTGATCGGGCGGCGAAAATCCAAGGAAAAATTGATGATACGTACGATGCGGCATATGCCGCACTTCAAAGGGCAAATATTACCCTTGGCATCTGCGACGAACTGTCCCGTACTGTTCCGCTCGATAATAGCCTGAATGTGGCTTATCGAAGCGTTATGGGCGTGGAGATTCCCATGGTTTCGTACGACCCGGTCAGCATTCCGATTCCGTTCGGGCTGAATTCCACCAATATTATGCTGGACGACGCCTATAAAAAATTCGGAGAAGTCAAGCGCCTCACCGCGGAACTGGCCGAAGTGGAAAACAGCGTTTACCGGCTGGCCGTCGCGATTAAAAAGACGCAGAAACGAGCAAATGCTCTGAAAAATATTATGATTCCACGGTGTGAGACTACAGTAAAGTTTATCACGGACTCATTGGAAGAAAAGGACCGCGAGGAGTTCTCAAGACTGAAAGTTATTAAAAAGCAAAAATTAGAAAAATAGATTTTCGAATCGGTTTTTCATATGCACAAAAACAAACCCTCCTGCCGTAATATGATGAAGTGGCAGGAGGATTTTTGCATAACAGAATTTTATTATGATTTAAGTATTGAAAATTCTATGTTTTTCTGTTCTTATCTGCGGGAGCACCGTTCGATTATGGATTAGATGTCTTCCAGATCAACAACGGTCTTATCCTCTGTGGAAGCATATGTCAGTTTCTCAACAATTTCTTTCGTATCGCGTGCGATCAGAAGCTCTTCATTTGTCG
>JAAYWU010000380.1 GCA_012516295.1 Clostridiales bacterium
CCCGTCCCCGCCGTTATTTCCCTTCCCACAGAGAATAACCCCCTTCTTATTGGTCAGGCTGAATTTTTTCCGCATAAAGCGAACGGCTGCGGCGCCGGCGTTTTCCATCAGCTCCAAATAACTCATTCCTGCGTCTACAGCCTTTTTTTCAAGCTCCTTCGACTGCTCACAATTTAATACCTTCATTGTTTTTCTCCTCCCCGATTACTACTGCGGACGCATATTCCTTCGTATGCGTTACACTAACATGAAAGATGATTCCCCGGCTTTCCGCAATCCGCTGTGCTCCCCCGCTTAAGCACAAATACGGCTCTCCGCTGCTTTTACGCAGCAGCTCGACTTCGCTGAGCAAAAATCCGCGTATCCCGGTTCCAAGAGCTTTGGAAAAAGCCTCTTTCGCACAGAAACTTGCCGCAACGCTCTGAACAGGAAATCCGCGCATCTCAAGCTGAGAATACTCGGATGTTCCCAGTATTCTTCTTAAAAAGCGCGGATTGGATATCGATTTTTGTATTCTTTTATTTTCGACCAGATCAATTCCTACCAAAAGCATCGATTGCTACCTGCCTTGTGAGAAATGGCTTTATGGAAGCTAACACCTTTTCATTCGGGCTGAACAGCACAAAGACATTTCCCTTTTGCGGATGGCGCGCTGTAAAGCACCACGCGTTCTCACCCTTTTCGTTATCCGATGCATTGATGCGCTGCACGCCCGATTTGGCATGCGGATCCTTCGGGGTGTATTTCCCCAAAAACTCTATGTCGTGCGCATCCACGGAAAGAACATTTTTTCTTTTCCGGCGGTTAATAATCTTATCAATCGTAATGTCGCTGTTTGTTACGCTGTACTCGTATTCGATATTGCGGGAAGATAAAATAAAATACGCCGCGGCGATAAGTCCGATCAGTACAGGCAGAAGCAGGACAGGAGCCATGGCAAAAACCAGAAAAAGTATAATAATAATGCCAAGAAGGACGCCGACCCAGATGAGAATATCCTTGCTTCCTTTTTTTCTCTTAATGAGCTGTTCAATAAAAATATCCATACATATCTCCCCAACCATTATTACTCGTTATTGTAGCATAACCTTCTCTGGTTTGCAAGGACGGGCCGTGCCGGAGACTCATACATGCCATATCTGCTCCGCATACTCCTGAACGGTTCTGTCGCTGGAAAACGCGCCCGCATTGGCGGTATTCAAAAAGCATTTTTGGGTAAAACGGAAGCGGTCCGCATAATCCTGAATGGCCTGAAGCTTTTTCTCGCAATAGGGCAGAAAATCATAAAGCAGGAAATAGGCGTCCGGCCTATGCCAGCTTGCGCCTAATAACAAGGAATCGTATAATTCCCTGAATAGCTTCGTTCCGCCGTCGTCCAGTTCCCCGCTGATCAGGCTGTCCACCACTCTGCGTACCCTTTCTTCACGCTGATAGATTTCTTTCGGGTCATAGGTCGTTTTGATCCTTTCCAATTCCTCAACGCGCGCTCCGAAGATATAATTATTCTCCTCTCCCGCCTGCTGAACAATTTCAATATTCGCACCGTCATACGTCCCAAGCGTTACCGCCCCGTTGAGCATCAGCTTC
>JAAYWU010000381.1 GCA_012516295.1 Clostridiales bacterium
CAATACAATCCAGCCGGGGGGAAGCAACCACAGCAGAAAAATTCGCAAACTGCCCGCGTGGCGGCAAGGGTTCTTCGGCCCCTTCTTTCATTGTAACGCCCACTTTTCCGATCTTACTTATCTGGGACAGAAGGAAATCGGAAATCTCGCTGCGAACAAAAAAAACGCACCTTCCCGTTTCGAGCAAAATATCGCCAAGGGCTTCCCGCTGAATTCCGGTCGCAAGAATCGCGCCCATAAAATCCCGGTGGCCAAGGCGGTCGCAGGACCGAAAACACGCCGTTACCGCGCTGATTGGGAACAAACCGGCGTCCGGCTCAAGAAAGTCCGGAAATGCGCCAAAAACTACACGCTCCGCGTCTTCCTGACCGCCGAAGAGCATATAGTTTTCAAAATGAATACGGGCCATTCTGTTTTCCGCTATGCGCGCCTGGCTCTCATCCAAAAAGCCGACAAACCGCGGCCTTCCTCCGTTCTGCGCCAGACGCACCGCATCGTTAAGCTTTGCCTCGAGGAATACGTCCTCCGACTGTTTGTCCATCAAAAATAAACACCGTTATTTTCTAATTCATCTAAAACATCGTCGCCGGTAAGATCGACATTATAGGGAGTGATAATGAATGTGCTTGTGGCGACCCTTTTGATTTTACCGCCGTTTGCATAAGCAACGCCGCTTATAAAATCAATGATTCTGCGTGAAATATCCTTGTTCGTGTTTTCAAGATTCAATACCACGGTGTGCATTTTTAAAAGCTCATCCGCTACTGCGCAGGTTTCTTCACCAAAACGTTCGGGTTTGAATAAAACCACCTGCAGCTGCGCTGTGGCATGAAGGTTAACAACCTTGTTATTGCTGTTCGGAACAAAAGAGCGCTTAATCGTGTCGCGGTCATGAATTTCGGGTTCTTCATTTTGGCGAACCGGCGCCTCTTCCTGCTGCATCCCGTCATAATCGTAATCGTACTCGTCCTCCGGTGGATTCCACATATCTTTGATTTTCTCTACAATGCCTGCCATAGATATCCCTCCTATGATGATTTTATTTATATATTCTCGAGCCAAACAGCGCGGAGCCTACCCGAACCATATTGGCTCCTGATAAAACTGCCAGAGAATAATCCGACGCCATACCCATGGATAAATACTCCATGTTAACATTATCTATATTTTTCGCCGTTATGTCAATAAAATATTGATACATCTTTGTAAAATAACCCTGCGTTTCCTTTTCATCCGCATCTGCCGGCGGGATTGCCATCAAACCGCGCGTGCGCAAAGACGGCAGAACAGCGATCTGCTGGATTAAATCGTTCAGATTTTCCGGAAGAACCCCGGATTTGTTCTCCTCTTTGCCGATATTGACTTCGATCAGTATATCCGTTGTGAGGTTGCGGGATAGAGAAACCCGCGAAATTTCCTCCGCCAGCTTCACGCTGTCCACCGATTGAATCATGCTGACTTTCCCGATCAGTTTTTTCACCTTGTTCGTCTGCAAATGACCAATAAAGTGAAGCTCGCAATGGGCAAGATCATAGGACGGATATTTTTCACAAAGTTCCTGCACCCGGTTCTCGCCGATGTGGTCGATCCCCAGCTCGATCCCATGGTTTATCACTTCAACCGGAACGGTTTTCGTTGCGGCAAGCAAAGTAATATCCTTGGGGTCGCGGCCTGATTTCACCGCCGCCTCGGCAATCGTATTCTGAATTACCTTATAGTTTTCTTCCAGACTGCGAAAACGCTGTTCAAACTCATTTGACGACTTTTCCATCATATAAATCTGTCCCTTCTATAACCACTTCATCAAACAGTTTCACGGTGGAAGCTGTCATCAGCTCGTCCTTCGGCGGGTCAGCGTCACAGATGACATAATCCCCCGTGCTGAGAAGCGGAAAGATCTGTTTAAACACCAGTTCACTGCCGCGCATTGTATAAACGCCTTTGACTTCTTTTTTTACAGTAGATGTTTTATTGTTTTTGTCCTTTACCGTTTTTGTCACCGTAGCAAAATGGACGGCTTTCTGGCTGACCCGTATCCCTGTATACTGCCCGATCTGTATCTGGGCGGCTGCGTTGCGCATGGAAGCGATGGAGGAGTTCATATAATTGCTCTCTAACACAACAACCGCTTCCGAATCCTTATTCGGTTGATTAACTGCAACAACGGTCGCGGGAACCGCTTCACTAGAGGCAAACGGGAAATTCATTGTAACCTTATTGCCCAGCCTGAATTTTACAATCTGATTTTCCGGAATAACAAACGCAAAATACCAGTCGAAATTTTCGCATATTTTCCCGATCGTCTCGCTTTGCGGAACCGGCCCTTTTTTCAAACACGCTTCCAGCGAGGCGGGCGTAAGGGAAAGGACATTATTGTAATCAAACACGGATTCATAGCCGTCAGTAGAACGAATGAAATAGCCCGAAGCAGGAGCGGTTATCGAGCCCGTAGCCGCTCCCGCGGATGCGGCGAGCGCGGCCCGTTTTGCCTGCAAG
>JAAYWU010000382.1 GCA_012516295.1 Clostridiales bacterium
GGTTTAATATGCAGCATCGTGCCGACAAAAGCGGAGGAAGCCGAAAGCCTTCCGCCCAATTTCAAATATTTCAGCGTGTCAAAGGCGGCGTAAAACCGGATGCGGGGTTTCAGCGCTTCCAGCGCTTCACAAATCTGCTTTGCGGAATATCCCGCGTCGCGCATCCGAACCGCCTCAAACACCATAAGCGCCAGCCCAAAAGTCACCGTTTCGGAATCCACCAGATGGATATTCTGGGCGCCGAGAAGGTTTTTTCCGATGCCCGCCGACTGGTACGTCCCGCTCAGCCTGCTGGAAATAAAAATCCCGACAACCTCCTGCCCGCTTTTGGCATAGGGCGAAAATACCTGTGCAAACCTCTCCGGATTTACCTGCGCGGTGGTCGGGAGTTTATCGCTTTTGGAGAGCATTTCAAAAAACTGCGGCGCGGTAAGGTCAACGCCGTCTTTATATTCTTTATCGCCAAAACGGACGGTAAGGGGCAAGCATTCCACCCCCAGCTCCGCACAGCGCTTCTGCGGAATATCCGCCGTGCTGTCCGTAATGATTTTCACATCCATTATGACTCCTCCGTTCAATTTTTATTTGGACTCTAAAAAGTTCTTCACCGCCGCCAGCCCTTTTACAAATACTGTCAGCTCTTCCTCGTTCATCGCCGACATAATGGCCGACACCATCTTGTGATGGAAGGATGCGTGAACCTGGTTTGCAGTTTTCCCTTTTTCCGTCGGAAAAATCCGGACAACCCGCTTATCGCGCTGATCCTGCCGCCGTTCCACGTATCCCTTTTTTTCCAGCGTATTAATCGTTGTGGTGAGCGTGCCCGCTGTGATCCTCTGCGAGGATGCAATTTCCGACGCGGTATTTTTTGCGGCCTGAACCGCGTCGCACACCGCCTCAATCACATGCATTTCGCGGAGGGACAGATTGTGAAATTCCTTCGTCTTAAGGCTTGCTTCCTCTGTGCGGAGCACTTCATTGAATACCTTGACAAGGAAATGGTTGATTTGCGAATATTCCTCCGACATGCGGCACACAACTCCCCAAAATTAATTTGATGTTCAAAGCATTTTCATTATTTTGCATTATAACAAATTCTTATCTGCGTGTCAAGAAGTCGTCCGTTGGGAGCATTGCTCCGCTTTTGTCGAATTTCGAAATATTAACAGCGGATTTTTCTGGAAAAAACAGGCAGATTCGCGGAAAATCCGGCTGGATTTGCCAGGGGAAAAGCGAAAACCGCTGTGCATGACCGCGGAAAATTATGTTATAATGATGATATAAGCAAATGCGGACGGAGGCTCTACTATGAACGTTTTCGATATTGTCGGACCGGTGATGATCGGCCCTTCCAGCTCGCATACGGCGGGCGCGGTGCGCATCGGGCGGATTGCCGGTGCGCTTCTGGAGGGCGAGCCGGTCCGCGCGCATATTCTTCTGCACGGCTCCTTCGCGAAAACCTACCGCGGGCACGGAACGGACAAGGCGCTTGTGGCGGGCATCATGGGCATGGCGCCGAGCGACATACGCATTCGGCTGAGCCTTGAAATCGCAAAAGCACGCGGGCTGGACGTGGTTTTCGGGAAAACCGAGCTGGAGGGCGCCCACCCGAACACAGCGGTGCTCACGCTGAAGGACGCAAAGGGGCATACGGTAACGGTGCAGGGCGCCTCCGTGGGCGGGGGCAACATCCTGATCAGCGAAATCAACGGGATGAAGGTGGAGGTAACCGGGCAGCAAGACACGCTTCTGGTGATTCACCACGATGTTCCGGGGGTAATCGCGCATGTTACAAACTATATTGCGGCGCAGGGCGTGAATATCGGCAATTTCAAGCTGTCCAGAAGCCGGCGCGGGGAAACCGCGATGATGACGATTGAGATGGACGGCGAATTCAGCCGCGAAAGCAACGAGGGCATTGAAAAGCTTCCGAATGTCATCCGTTCTATTATTCTGCGGCCCGAATAGCCCTTTTATGTCGTATAGAAAACGGAAGGAAAAGAAAAATGAGCATTTATTATTCCGTACAGGATTTAATTGAGGCCGCGGAGCGGGAAAACAAAAAAATATCGCAGATTGTGCTGAAGGAGCAGGCCGCCGAGCTGCAAAAGCCGGAATCCGTGCTTT
The DNA here is from genome assembly GCA_012516295.1 of Clostridiales bacterium. GTDB lineage: Bacteria > Bacillota > Clostridia > Oscillospirales > Acutalibacteraceae > Caproiciproducens. The sequence goes on from JAAYWU010000382.1 coordinate 2,128, forward strand.
ACAAAACCATGCGGGAAAGCTTTCTGGTCATGCACCAGTCCGTATCGGACGGCATCGGCCCGGACATGCGCTCTGTCAGCGGGCTTTCCGGCGGAAGCGCCTATAAAATGAAGCTTGCGGTGGAAAACGGGAAAACGCTTTGCGGCAAAGTCTTCGGCCGCGCACTCATGCGCGCGCTCGCGGTTTCGGAAAGCAACGCGTGCATGGGGAAAATCGTGGCTGCGCCGACAGCCGGTTCCTGCGGGATTCTTCCCGCCGCGCTGCTCACCGTAATGGAGGACCGCGGGCTGGACGAGCGCGAGGTGGTGATGTCGCTGTTTACCGCCTCGGCGTTCGGAATGGTGATTGCAAACAACGCGAGCATTTCCGGCGCGCAGGGCGGCTGCCAGGCGGAATGCGGGAGCGCTTCCGCGATGGCGGCGGCGGCGCTGACCGAGCTGGCGGGCGGCACGCCCAGGATGGCGGCGCACGCGTGCGCAATCGCGCTGAAAAACATTCTGGGGCTGGTCTGCGACCCGGTCGCCGGTCTGGTGGAAATCCCCTGCATCAAGCGCAACGCCATGGGCGTTGCAAACGCCTTTGTGGGCGCGGAGCTTGCCCTTGCCGGAATTGAAAGCGCCATCCCCGCCGACGAGGTCATTGTGGCGATGAAGCGCATCGGCGACATGATGCCCGGCAGCTTAAAGGAAACCGCCGAGGGCGGGCTTGCCGGAACACCGACCGCGAAAAGGCTGAAAAAACAGATTTTCGGGGAATAAAAAAGAGGCTGCGTTTGCAGCCTCTTTTTAAAATGCAATCATCAGACCGCCGTTGTCGTTGTAAAAGCTGGTGAGCCCGCGCGTCTGCATGATTGTGATTTTCGTGGTCATACAGACATGAACAATCTTTTCTTTCAGGCGCTGCGCCCCCACCGGATTGTTGCAATGGGAAATAACCACCGGCTGGCCGGCAAGGTTCTTCCATTCGCTCATGGTCCTTACGATTGCTTCCAGCGCACGTTCTTCGCCGCGCGGCTTCTGCAAAACGCGGATGGTGCCCTCCGGCGTGTTGGCGGCGACGGCGCGGATTCCCAGCGAAGACGCCAAAATGCCCGCAATGCGCGACATGCGCCCGTTTTTCACAAGGTTATCGTAGGAACCGCAGGAAAAAAGCAAAAAGATGCTGCGCGCGTAAGCTTCCGCCTGCTTTACCACCGCTTCGAAATCCAGCCCTTGGGTAATCAGTTCCTCCAGCTTGCGCAGGATCAGCACAAGCCCACCGCCCGTTGTGTGGGAATCAATTACATGGATGCTTTTTTCCGGGCTTTCCTCCAGCACCATCTTTTTCCCGATCAGCGCGCTGTTATAGGTTCCGCTGAGCGCGCTCGTCATGGTAACGGCAACGGTCTTGTCGCTTTTTCGGAATTCTTCCGCCCATTCCTCCGGCGCTGGGCATGCCGACGAGGACGGCCCTTTATAGCTTTTCATGTCCGCCATCATTGCGTTCACGTCCAAATCGTCATTGTCGATATATTCGTTGTTCCCAACGGTGATTTTCAGGGGCACGACCCCAAAATGCAGGCCGGAGCCCGCAAATGCGTTTGTAGGCAGGGCGCAGGAGCTGTCGGAAATAATTCCCCAGGTCATAAA
>JAAYWU010000034.1 GCA_012516295.1 Clostridiales bacterium
GACATGAACGCATCGGGCTTGTCCAAATTAGAAGGGCAAATCCGGTATGTAACAGATTTTGAGCTCGCCGCCTTGGCAGACATTCTCAATGTTTCTGTAGATTGGCTCCTGGGCAGAGAAAAATAATTGTTTTCTCAAAGGCAAGAATATGAGGCGCTTCGCAATTTGCGAAGCGCTTTTTTTCTACTTCCTTTTTTGCCACGGATCGATTATAATTATAATACTATTTCATGCCGTGAATGACAAGGAGGTTTTCATTTGTTTGAAAAGCGACAGCTTACCCGGTTAAAGCCGCTTCTTTACTTTTTTATCCAATATACGGTTATTTTTTTTCTGTTTGCGATAACGTTGAAATATACCTTTCCTTTTTTTGCAGGATTTTTACTGGCACTTGCCGTACAGCCCCTTGTAAATGCGCTAAAGGAGCGCCTGCATTTCAAGCCCGGTGCGGCTGCCGCGGTAGCGACGCTGATTGCTTTCTGCATTGTGTTCGGCATTCTGTTTCTAATCGGTTATTGGCTGATCAATGAAATCAGCCATCTGCTCAACAACATCTCTTCCGACGTCGGGTCCGTAACCGAACCAATCAACCAGATGATCCGCACAGCCTGCGAATATTTGAGTAAAATCAATCCAAAATACGTGCAGCAAAATCAGCAGCAGATTATGAACATGGCCCAATCCGGCGCAGGCATTATTAAAACGGTATTCGGCAGCATACTTGCTTTTTTAACCTCGCTGCCTGCCATCATCACTATGTTCATCGTAATGATTTTGTCAACATACTTCTTCTCGAAAGATATGACCAGGATTAAATCGCATATTATGTCCCTGTTTTCGAGAAGCGCCGCATTTAATATCCGGTCCGCTTCGCAGCATGGCGTAAGCTTAAGCGGAAAATACATCTGCTCCTATCTTTTTATCTACTTTATAACATTTATTGAAACCCTGATTATCTTTTTCGTCTTGGGTGTTCCGTATCCCCTTGTCCTGAGCATTATTACCGGCATTGCGGACGTTCTGCCTGTTTTGGGGCCCGGCACGATTTATATTCCCTTGGCATTCTTCTATGTGATAAAGGGCAGTTTCCTGAAGGCAGGAGCCTTGCTTTTATGCTGGTTTTTGATTATTGCAATCCGTCAGGTGATCGAGCCGAAAATAATTTCTTCTTCCATCAATATTCATCCTTTGACCATGCTCGCCGCAATTTACTTTTCTTTGGTCGCCCAAAATTTCTGGCTGCTGATCTACTTTTCCGTACTGCTGATTCTTTACAAAATCCTGACGCATTTGGGAATTCTTCCGAACCTGTTTGAAGAACAGGAGCCCGCTCCCGAAGAAACGGCGGAGCACCATACCCCATGAACCTATTCGATAAAGCCACCCCCTGGCGAAGCCAGGGGGTGGCTTTCTTACAACAAAGAAAGGGCTGCCGGCAAAAGTCGACTACCCTTTTTTTCGTGCTTATCAACTTTTTCATGCAATAGGTTCCTTTTCAATATGCTCCTTGCAAATTTTGCTTTTAGAACGACCTTCACAACTCCGCTGCTTTCCTTGGCTCTTACAGAGCCATTCTGTGTTCAGAAAACTTGCCATAAAACAAATTGAACGCATAAATGATCTGCGGACTATTCTTCGGAGAACATAGCAATACCCATCCCTTAAATCGGGTAGGTCCAGCTTTCCGGCAGGTCTTGAAAATGAAAACCGGGTACAATTCCATTCTCCGGGTCCCCGGCATCGGGGTCATAGACATAGCCGCATGAAATGCAAACGTATTTCAATTACTTCCCCTCCCCGATCAATTTCCGGCAATTGAAAGCGCAATCAATCCGGGCTTTGGAAATCGTCGAAATTTTCATCTTCAATAATTTCGCTTAGGTTTGTAGGAAAAACTGAACCGCACCGCAGCTTTTTTGCTATCTCCATAACCTTTCCAAAATCATAATAAACGATTTGGACTGCTTTTTCCACACGGGTTGCCTTAATTTCAATTCCGTACCCCGTGCTGCGGTTTCCGAAGACATAATATTTCAGCGTACAGTCTCTCATCTCAATATTTCCTACACATCTTTTCATTTCAACCCTCCTTTATTATGTGAATTAACATCACTTTGTATAATAATGCATGAGAGGAAAATATTCAATATGAATTAAGGTATTTATTTATTAAATTTATTTTTCCGCAATATATCCAAAGAATTCTGAGATGAAAGCTATATTTAGTAGTCAAACTTTCGACTTTTTTTCGTAAAAAACTGAAAATTTAATAAGAATATAGGAACATAATACTCCCAGTATTGCGCCGCAAAGAATATCCGAAGGGTAATGTACGAATAAAAACGTCCGGGAAAAGGCAATAAGAAAAGCAAGCAAAAAGGCTGGAATTCCAAAATTCTTATTGGTTTTCCATAAGGTAAACGCGGCGGCAAAGGAGGAAGCCGCATGGCCGGAGGGAAAGGAATAGCCTTCCGGCGCGGGGATTAAAAGCTGGTGGCCGGGAAACGTTACGAAAGGCCGGGGCCTTGCAATCAAAGGCTTCATCGTCATTTCCCCGATCATATGCGTTACCGCAAGGATTACCAAAAGAAGGATTCCGTTTTTCCGATACTTTTTAGAAACAATCATGCAAAGGGCGGCCAGTACCCAGATCATCCCATGGTCGCCCATTCTGGTGATATAAGGGAAAATCCAGTCTGTAATTTCATTATGAAAATGATTTTGGATAAAGTTTAAAATTGTAATATCCAATATTTCTACCTCTTTCTGTTTCGTTGCTTTATTATACCATATTTCAGCCCCCCTTCGAATATACTTTAAAACAGAAACGGGGGTTGATAAAATTGGAATGGCAAAGCCTTACAAAAGAGGATTGCGCAAAAAAACTTGGTACAAACATGAAAACCGGCCTTTCTTCCGGCCAAGCAGCCGAGCGGCTGAAAAAATACGGCAGGAATGAACTGCAGCAGCCAAAGCGGAAGAGTGTGCTGCGTCGTTTCCTCGCTCAATTTTCTGATTTTATGGTCATCATCCTTTTAATTGCCGCAGGAATATCCTTTATAACTTCTTTTCTTGAACATGACAATGACTACATAGACTCCATTATCATCCTATTTATCGTAACCATGAACGCGATTATCGGTCTGGTGCAGGAAAGCCGGGCTGAAAAAGCAATTGAAGCCTTGAAAAAGCTTTCCAGCCCCCACGCGCATGTCATCCGCGGCGGAGAGGAACGGCGGATCGCGGCAGCCGAGCTGGTCCCCGGCGATCTGGTCGTACTTCGCGAAGGCGATCTGGTTCCTGCCGATTTGCGCCTGATTGAAGCGGTTAATTTAAAAGCAGAAGAAAGCGCACTTACCGGAGAAAGCCTTCCCAGTGATAAGCGCGCCGATTGCATCTGTCCTGCCGATACCCCGCTTGGAGACCGCTGCAATCTTTTATATTCCACCAGTTCCATTGCCGCAGGCCACGGCAAAGGCATCGTTACGGCTACGGGAATGGACACGCAGGTGGGGAAAATTGCACATATGATTACAAGCCAGTCCGCCCCCCAGACCCCGCTGCAGAAGAAGCTGGCGCAAACGGGGCGCTGGCTTGGCAGCGGCGCCCTCGTCATCTGC
>JAAYWU010000383.1 GCA_012516295.1 Clostridiales bacterium
AATGAGGCTTCCGAGGTGCGTAATCTCAATGCTGGTGGCATACGGCTCGATTTCCTTCAAAATAATATCCCGCACTTCGTCCTCAAAGCCGGAGATTCCGCGCGCGGTGCAAAGGCGCTCCAAAAGCTTCAACCCCGTCATCATTCCACCTCCTTTATGTACTCCGCCATCAAGCGGGCGGTACGCTCCACATCCTCAAGGTCAATGACCTCGACCGGCGTGTGCATGTAGCGCAGAGGTATGGAAATCAACTGGGACTGCACGCCCTTGCGCGTCATGGCGATTTCGTCGGAATTGGTTCCCGTCGAACCGCCCATCACATCCAGCGTGTAGGGGATATGGCATTTTTTCGCTGTTTCTATCAGATGTTCCGCCATACTCCGGTTCAGCGGCGGCGCAATGCCGATCATCGGGCCCCCGCCCAGCTTTCCGCATTTTTCCGGCGGTATGCCCGGCTGCTGTGCAAAACCCACGTCCACAATCAGCGCGTGGGTCGGATTGATGGCAAAGGCTCCCGTAACGGCGCCCTGGCCGCCCACTTCTTCCCGGCTGCTTAAAAGCACCGTTATCTCGCATTTCAGATCCTCGTCCTGCAAAAGCTGGACGCAGCGGATAATCGCGGCAACGCCGGCGCGGTCGTCCAGCCCGGCGGCGGTAATGCGTGTCCCAAGCAGGCTTTTGGGCTCGGAATGCAGAAGAATCCGGTCGCCCAGGCGAATCAGCCTGTCGGCCTCCTCTTTCGAGAGGCCCGCGTCGATTGCCATTTTGTCCACCGTCAGGATTTTGTCCTCATTCCCGTCGGAAAGGTGCGGGGGCGTAGAACATACGATACCGCTGAGGACTTCCCGGCCGTAGATGGTCACCGGGCTTCCCGGCAGCACACGGCGGTCCACACCGCCGCAGCGGTCCGCGCGGATAAACCCGTGCTCGTCAATATCCGTTACGATTAAGCCAATCTGGTCGATATGCGCATCAAGCAGAAAATGCTTTTTCGCCCCCTGCTTGCCAAACCTTGCAACAACACTACCCATCCGGTCCATATGTGCCCTTGTATATTTGGAAAGCTCCTTCGCGGCAACCTTCGCCGCGGTGATTTCATCGCCGGGTGTTCCGGGCGCTTCACAAAGCCGAAAAATCAGTTCTCTTAGTTCGTCCATATTTTCACTCCGTTATATTGCTGAATTCATCTATATCAAATAGCACGCAATATTCCAAGCCTCCCCCGGGGAACGGAGGAAACCTTTGTTTTCCCGCCGCCGAATACGCGTCCTACCAACTACTTATAAAAGATTCACCAGTCTTTTGAATTCCTCGCCGCGGGTTTCATAGTTCGGGAACATATCAAAGCTCGCGCAGGCCGGAGAAAGCGCCACAATATCCCCTGCAACCGCTTCTTCGCGGCAAAGCCGCACCGCCTGTTCCAGCGATTGGGCGCGCAGGATTTTCGGGCTTCCGCTTCGATAGTTCGGCGCCGCTTTCACGCTTTCTTCAATCTTATCGGCGGTAGCACCGATTAGCACGAGGGTTTTCACATGCTCCACAACCGCGGGGCCAAAGGAATCAAACGGGATTTTTTTATCGTAGCCGCCAGCAATTAAAATCAGCTTGCGGTCAAATAATTTGAGCATTCCGTTCATCGTCCGGCTGGGGGTTGTGCCGATGGAATCATTATAGTATTTTACGCCGTCCAGCTCGCGCACAAATTCGCTCCGGTGCTCCACACCGCCAAAGGCCTTGGCGACCCGGACCATATTTTCAATTTTCACCGTGCCCCACAGCGCGCAAATGGCGGCCATATAATTTTCGATATTGTGCCCGCCGGGAATTTTGATATCCGAAGCATTCATAACCGGGGTATCGGTTCCGTTCAGCGTCATCACAATCTCATTTTTGTCATTGAGCCACGCGCCGCGCTCACACTTTGCCTTCCGGCTGAAGCACAGGGCGTCCCCCCTGATGTCTTTCACAAAGCCCGCCGTAATCGCATTATCCGCATTCACAACAGCCCTGGCAAACGCGTTCTGATGTAAAAGGATATTCCGCTTTGCGTCAATATATTCCTGCATGTCCTTATGCATGTCCAGATGATTCGGGGAAACATTTGTCACCACCGCCACATCCGGGCTGCGACGCATGGAGATGAGCTGGAAGCTGGAAAGCTCCACTACCGCCGCGTCCTGCGGGCGGATTTTTTCAATCTCGGGCAAAAGCGGATTCCCGATATTCCCCCCGAGATGAACCGTTTTTCCTTCGGCTTTCAGCATTTCGGACAGGATCGTCGTCGTGGTCGTCTTTCCGTCGCTGCCGGTAACCGCATAAATTTTACAGGGGCAGAGGTCGAAAAAAACCTCCATTTCGGAGGTGACCACTGTACCGCGTTTCCGCGCCGCAACAAGTTCCGGAAGATAATATCGCATCCCCGGGGTGCGGAAAAGGATCTCCTCGTTCAGACCCTGCAAATAATCGTCTCCAAGGCGGAGTGTAACGCCAAGCTGTTTCAGATCGTCGGCCGTTTTCCCAAGCTTTTCCTCTGTGCGGCGGTCACGGGCTGAAACAACCGCCCCGTGCCGGGCAAACATTTTGATAAGGGGAAGGTTGCTTCCGCCGATCCCTAAAAAGCCGACCGTCTTTCCGTTTATTGAACTGTAAAAACTTTGAATGTCCATACGCGCCTCCGGCTTGCTTAAAAGACTAACGTTAATATTATACTTACCTGTGGTAAAAATAGCAAGCAAAGTCCATGAAAAAAGCCTGTGAAAATACACAATGGGGGAAAACTTCCGCACAATTCCCCTTTAAGGGCCGTTTTTATTTTCCGCTGCCATAACAAACGCCCGGAAGAGCTTCTTTGCGTCGCGGTCCGTTTCAAAAAGATATTCAGGATGCCACTGCACGCCTAAAAAGAACCGCCTGCCCGGCAGAAAAACGCATTCCACCAAGCCGTCCTTTGATTTTGCCGCGGGGCGGAGCGGGGGCGCAACGGTTTTCACCGCCTGATGGTGCATACTGTTCACCATTATTTTTGTTTTTTGCAGGATATTATAAAGCGGATTGTTCTCCGCAATGGCAATATTGTGCACCGCAACGTCGTAAGGCGGCTGTTGGTAATGGGCGCCCGGTTCGCCCGCAGCCTGCGCCGAAATATCCTGATAAAGGCTTCCGCCGAGCGCCACATTCATCACCTGAATTCCCCGGCAGATGCCGAAAACCGGCTTGTCAAGCCGTACCGCCTGATTCAGGAGGGAAATTTCCAAGCGGTCGCGGCGTATGTCGATTGCCCCGCAGAAGCGAAGCGTTTCCTCGCCGTAAAGCGCCGGATGCGGGTCCGGCCCGCCGGAAAACAAAAAGCCGCCGCACCGCTGTGCCAGCGCCGCAATGTCCCCTTCGTCCTGCGCCAAAGGCAGAACCAGCGGAATCCCTCCCGATGCTTCCACCGCATGCAGATAGTTCGGCCGTATCCAAAGCCTTTGCTGTTCCGTATCGAAAAGGGGAGTGATGCCAATGATTGGTTTCACCATAAAGAAACCCTCCTCAGACGGATTTCCGTCCTCGTTCTTATTTTTATTATATGCATATTTTCCGGTTCATAAAAAAGTCTAATATATTAAAAATCCGCTGGAATATTTTTCTATTATAGCATGCCAAAATCGCGCAAAAACGAAGAAACTGTATATTTCCGCTGCGTCCGTAAAAAATAGGAAAACGGGGTGAAGAATTATGGATAAAAAAAGAACCGCCACGCTGGTAGCCGCCATCGCGCTGATCGCAACGCTGGGCGCCACAACAGCGGCGGGCTATGCTTCGGCAAACAAATATAAAATGTATCTTGATTACAACTACAAGCGCGCGCTGGGCGATTTGAGCGCGAGTGTTTCCAATATGGAGACCACGCTGAACAAATCCATATACGCGAATACCGCCACACAGCAAAACGGATTGGCCGCCAAATTGATGCGCGAATCCAGTATGGCGAAATCCGCGCTATCGGTCCTGCCGATCACCGACCATTCGCTGGACAACGTATCCAAATTCGTAACACAGGTCGGCGATTTCGCCATGACGATGTCCACAAAAATCTCTGCCGGGCAAAAAATCACCGAGAGCGAATACAAAACCATGCAGAGCCTTGGAAATTACGCGAAAACCCTGCAGAGCGGGCTTCAGAACGTGAAAACGGATATTGAGTCGGACAAGCTGACGGACGAATTCAAAAAAACATCTCAAGATTTTACGAACTTCCCGCAATTGATTTACGACGGCCCGTTTTCAGACCATATCAGCCAGATGAAGCCGAAAATGACGGAAGGGCGCGAGGAAATTCCGCAGGGCAACGCGCAGAACATCGCCGCGAACTTTCTGGCGGTCACCGCCGATAAGCTGGCCCATACGCAGGACACGGAGGGCAACCTTCCCACTTATAATTTCACCGCAAACAACGGCACAATCCGCATTTGCATCACCAAACGCGGCGGATTTGTCTGCACCTTTGACAATATGCGCGAGGTGAATGCGGAAAACATTGATTACAAGGAAGCCTCGAAAAGGGCGGAAAGCTTTTTAAGCGCGCGCGGAATCACCAATATGAAGCAGACCTATTATGTGATGAACGACGGCGTCTGCACGTTCAACTATGCCTACTATAAAAACGATATTATTTACTACCCGGATTTAATCAAGGTATCTGTGGCGCTGGACAACGGCGAAATTGTCCGGTTCAACTCCACGGGCTATATCATGAACCACCACGACCGTACGGTCCAGGCGAAAATTTCCGCGGACCAGGCGCAGGGCTCCGTCAGCAAAAAGCTGAAAATAGAAAGCCGGAGGCTGGCTTTAATACCTACCCCCGGGCTGAGCGAAGTGCTTTGCTATGAGTTTACCTGCACCGGCCAAAACAAGGACCGCGTGATGGTTTATATTAACGCGACGACGGGCTTTGAGGAACAGATTCTCATTCTGCTCCAGTCCGACGACGGCATTTTAGTGAAATAGCGTTCGGGCTGATCGCACAGGGTGCGTAAAGCGCGCCATGCGCTATCTCTTTCCCAACAGGGTAACCAGAACCGCCTTCTGCGCATGGAGGCGGTTTTCCGCTTCGTCAAAGATTTCCTTCGCATGCTTTTCAAAAACTTCTTCGGTGATTTCTTCGCCGCGGTGCGCGGGCAGGCAGTGCTGAACCATTGCGTCGCTTTTTGCAACGGCCATGATTTCGTCATTGACCTGAAAGCCCTTGAACGCTTCGCGGCGTTTCTTTTCCTCGGCTTCCATTCCCATGGAGGCCCAGACGTCGGTGACGACCACGTCGGCGCCTTTGGCGGCTTCCTTCGGGTCGGTGGTTATGCTGAAAGCCGGGTGGGTTACGGCAAAATCGAGCACAGCCGCGTTCGGTTTATAATCGGGCGGGCAGGCTACGGCAACCTCCATCTTCATCTTCAGGCCGGCAACGATGAGGGAATTCATCATATTGTTTCCGTCCCCGATGAAGCACAGCTTCAGCCCTTCAAGGCTTCCCTTGTACTCGCGGATGGTCATCAGGTCAGCAAGCACCTGACAGGGATGGGAAAAATCCGTCAGGCCGTTGATGATCGGGATGGAGCCGTTCTGCGCCAGCGCTTCCACCTCGGACTGCTTATAGGTGCGGATCATGATGCCGTCAAGGTAGCGGGAAAGGACGCGGGCGGTGTCCTGAACCGGTTCGCCGCGCCCGATCTGCAAATCTTTCCCGGAAAGGAAGATCGGCAGCCCGCCAAGCTGGTACATACCCACTTCAAAGGAAACGCGGGTTCTTGTGGACGCTTTCTCAAAGATCATGCCCAGCGTTTTGCCCGCCAGATGGCGGTGTTCAATGCCGTGCTTCTGTTCGTATTTGAGCTGGTCGGCAAGATTCAGAATGCCGGTGATGTCCTCGCTTGTCAGATCAAGCATTTTCAGCAGATGTTTCATAGTTGCCCTCCTCAATATTTTTATTGAATGGTTTTTGAAAGGATGAAAAGCCCCGCGTCAATTTCCGGGTAATAAATGGTAAGCGGGGGCAGGAAGCGGAGCAGTTCCTTCGCGGTTAGAACCAGCAGCCCGTTTTCGGCGCATTTCTGCGCGGCTTCCTTTGCGGTTCCCCTTTTCAGCTTTGCCCCGAGCATCAGCCCCATACCGCGGACGGATTCGATTCCCTCCATGGCGCTCAATTTCTCTTTAAAATATCCCCCTTTGCGGCGGACTTCTTCCAGAAAACCGTCATGCGCCACCCGGTCGAGCACAGCAAGCGCGCCGGCGCAGGCGACCGGGTTCCCGCCGAAGGTGGAGCCGTGCGTGCCCGGCCCTAAAACGTCCTTTAAGCGTTCACTGCACAGGCAGGCCCCGATCGGCAGGCCGCCGCCCAGCCCTTTCGCGCTGGTGACGACGTCCGGGTGGATGCCGTAATTCTGGTAGCAGAACAGCTCCCCCGTCCGTCCGAGTCCCGTCTGCACCTCGTCCACCAGCAGCAGGATATCCCGCTCCCTGCAGAACGCGCTCAGCTCGTTCACAAATCCGGGGTCGAGCGGAACAACGCCGCCCTCGCCCTGAATCATTTCAATCATAATTGCGCAGGTGTCGGCGTTCACCGCTTCGCGAATGCTTCCCATTTCCGGGTCCGCGTAGGAAAAGCCCGGGGTGAACGGCGTAAAATGCTGATGAAACCCCTCCTGCCCCGTGGCGGCCAGCGTGGTAACCGTACGCCCGTGAAAGGAATTTTTCAGCGTTACGATATGATTGTGATTTTCTCCGTAAGTATCCGTACCGTATTTCCGCGCGAGCTTAATGGCACACTCGTTCGCTTCCGCGCCGGAGTTTGCGAAAAACGCCCTTGAAAACCCGGTTCGCTTGTAAAGCCTTTCCGCAAGCCTGCCCTGCACCGGGCTGTAATACAGGTTAGAGGTATGCTGCAATTTCGCGGCCTGCTCCGTTACCGCTTTCACCCATGCTTCGTCGCAGTAGCCGAGGGAATTCACGCCGATTCCGCTTGTAAAATCAATGTATTCCCTGCCCTCGCTGTCAACTGCCTTTGCCCCACGGCCGGAAACCAGCGCAACCGGAAAACGCCCGTAGGTATGCATAATGGATTGTTCAGTCTGCTCCTTTATTTCTTCAAAGGTCATTTTCACCCCTCCGTAATTTCAGATTCAGCAGAACATCGTGCCGATGCCCTCGTCGGAAAACAATTCAATTAAGATGGAATGCGGGATTCTTCCGTCGATCATATGCGCGCGTCCCACGCCGCGCCGCACCGCTTCCACACAGCAGTCGACTTTCGGAATCATGCCCCCGCTGATAATGCCCTGATTCTGCAACTTCGGCACCTCGCTGACATTCACGACCGGAATAATGGTTTCTTCGTCGTCCTTATCCCGCAGAAGGCCGCGCACGTCCGTCATCAGGATCAGCTTTTCCGCGCCCAGCTCCGCCGCAATGCGGGACGCGGCGATGTCCGCGTTAACATTATAGACCTCGCCGCCGCTCCCGCCCGCGACGGTGGCGATGACCGGCACATAGCCGTTCGCGGTTGCGTCCGTAATAATATCGGTATGGACTTCGGTGATTTCGCCGACATAGCCCAAATCCTCCGCGCCGGAAAGCTTCTCGGCCATGAGCATGCCGCCGTCCAGCCCGCAAAGGCCGATCGCACGCCCATTGTGCCGCTCCAAAAGCTGAACCAAATCCTTATTCACTTTGCCGGCAAGCACCATCTGGACGATTTCCATGGTTTCGCCGTCCGTTACGCGCATGCCCCGGACAAAGCGGCTTTCTTTGCCGACCTTTTTCAGCATGCTGCTGATTTACGGCCCGCCGCCGTGCACCAGCACCACGTTGATCCCAACGAGCTGCATCAGCACGATGTCACTCATGACCGCTTTTTTCAAGCCTTCATTCACCATGGCGTTTCCGCCGTATTTCACCACAATCGTCTTGCCCGTATATTTCTGTATGTACGGCAATGCCTGAACCAGCACCCTTGCCCTGTCGGCGTTGCTGATCTTCATTGTGTCACCCCGCTTTTGTTCCTCAGGTTCTGTAATCCCCGTTTATCTTTACATAATCATAGGTAAGATCGCAGCCGAATGCGGTGGCTTCATAGCCGCCGTCGTGCAGGGCGATTTCCACCTGGATTTCCCCGCACTCCAGAATTTTCTTCGCCAGCCCCTCGTCAAAATCGACCCCGGCGCCGTTTCTGCAAACCTCGATGCTGCCGGCTTCCGACGCAAAGGAAACGTCGGCCACCTGTATATCAACCTGCGCCCCCGAATAGCCGATGGCACACAGCACACGGCCCCAGTTCGCGTCCGCGCCGAACATTGCCGCCTTGAACAGGCTGGAGCAGATAACGCTTTTCGCCGCAATCCGCGCGTCCTTTTCGCTTTTCGCGCCGGTCACATGGCTGACCAGAAGCTTTGTCGCGCCCTCGCCGTCCCCGGCAATTTTCCTTGCCAGCGCGGTGCACAGGGCAGTCAGCGCTTCGGTAAATTCTTTATATTCTTCGGTATCCGCCTGTATGGGCTCCCTTCCGGCGAGGCCGGAGGCCAGGATGGAGACCATGTCGTTTGTGGACGTGTCGCCGTCAACGCTGACCATATTAAAGCTGACGTTTACCGCTTCGTGCAGCGCCTTGTTCAGCACTTCGGGCGAAACCGGCGCGTCCGTTGTCAAAAAACAAAGCATGGTCGCCATATTGGGATGAATCATCCCGGAGCCCTTCGCTATCCCGCCGATGCGTACGGGTCTCCCGCCGACAGAAACCTCAACGGCCATGTTCTTTACCTTTGTGTCGGTCGTCATAATCGCTTTGGCGGCGCTTTCGGAACCGTCCTTTGAAAGCGCTTGCGCCAGCGCGGGCGCGGCGTTTTCAATCGGTTCAATCGGAAGGACCTGCCCGATTACGCCTGTGGAAGCAACAATCACATCCTGCGGCTTGATACCGAGCGCCTTCCCGGCGATTTCGCACATTTTCCGTGCTTTTTCCTCGCCGTCCGCGTTGCAGGTATTGGCGTTGCCCGAATTGCAGATGACCGCCTGTGCCCTTCCGTCGGAAAGGTTTTGCTTTGTCACCTGAATCGGCGCGCCTTTTACAAGATTCTGCGTATAGACCGCAGCCGCCGCGCACGGCACCTGAGCATATATCATTGCCAGATCGGGCTTGGTTTTGTTTTTCCGGATACCGCAGTAAATCCCTGCCGCGGTAAAGCCCCGGGCCGCTGTGACCCCGCCTTCAATAAACCTCATGCTTTCCATCTCCTTAAAATGCCGGTGGAATGATTCTTAATCCGGTTGTTTCATCCAGTCCGAAAACAATATTCATGTTCTGAACAGCCTGCCCGGCTGCGCCTTTGACCATATTATCAATCGCCGAAATCGCGATGAAGGTATTGGTTCGATGATCGATATGAAGGGAAATATCGCAGAAATTGGAATAGCGCACGTTTTTGATATCCGCAACGCGCCCCTGCGGGAGCAGGCGGATAAAATATTCCCCGCCGTACGCTTCCCCGTACGCGTCCCGAATCCGTTCCATGGTTACGCCGTCGGTCAGCTTTGCGTAGCAGGTGGCGAGAATCCCGCGGTTCACCGGAAGAAGGTGCGGCACAAAGGTGACTTTTACCTTTTCCCCCGCCACATGGGAAAGGCTTTGCTCTATTTCCGGCGTATGGCGGTGGGAAGCCACCTTGTAAGCGCTCGTTCCCCCGTTCAGTTCGGGGTAATGCGTATTCTGGGTAGGCGTTCTTCCCGCGCCGGTCACGCCGCTTTTGCAGTCCGCAAGAATGCCGTCCTTTTGAATCAGCCCGTTTTTCAGCGCCGGGGCGAGGGCAAGCGGCACCGCTGTGGTGTAACAGCCCGGGTTCGCAATAATTTTCTTTCCGCGGATGGCTTTGCGGAACAGCTCCGGAAGGGCGTAAACAGAAGCTTCATGAAGCTCCGGATAAAGATAGGTTCCGCCGTACCATTCCTTGTAATCCGCTTCGTTTTCCAAACGGAAATCCGCGCCCAGATCGATAAAGACCCTGCCCTTCTCAAAACATTCCTTTGCCAGTTCCTGTGAAAGGCCGTGGGGAAGCGCGGCGAAAACCACGTCGCTTTGCGCAACGACCTCTTCCTGTGTGCCGCACACCATGTCGCAAAGGCGATAATAGGCGGGATACACTTCGGAAAGCGGTTTACCCTGAAAGCTGACCGAGCTGACCGCCGCAAGCCGGACGCACGGATGCCCGCTTAAAAGCCGGACGAGTTCCGCGCCCGCATAGCCGGTCGCCCCGACCACTCCTGCCCGGATCATTGCGCCGCCCCCAGTTCCTTTATAATCCGGTTCGCCTGGGCTTCCACATTCTGCGGGGCGGGGCCGCCGGTGACCTTTCGTCCGTTCACGCAGTTTTCCAGCGAAATCGCTTCGAAAATACCGCTGTCGAAATGCGCGTCAAACTCTTTGTACTTTTCAATCGGAAGGGTTTCCAGCGTAAGCCCGTTGTCGATGCAGTACGCTACGATTTCACCCGTAATTTTATAGGCGTCGCGGAAGGGGATTCCCTTTCCGACCAGATAATCGGCGCAGTCCGTCGCATTGATAAAGCCCTTCGCGGCGGCTTTGCGCATATTCTGCGGCAGTACCTTCATGGTATCAACCATGGGGATGAACGCCGTCAGGCACATCCGCAGGGTATCGACCGCGTCAAATATGGCTTCCTTATCCTCCTGCATATCCTTGTTATAGGCAAGCGGAAGGCCCTTCATCATCGTTAACAGCGTTGTTAAATCCCCGATGGCGCGCCCGCTCTTGCCGCGCACCAGTTCGGCGATATCCGGGTTCTTTTTCTGCGGCATAATGCTGGAGCCGGTGGAAAACGCGTCGTCCAGCTCAATAAACTTAAACTCCCACGAACACCAGAGGATGATTTCCTCCGAAAAGCGGGAAAGATGCACCATGGCAATCGCGATATCCGCCGCAAGCTCCATGCAGAAGTCGCGGTCGGAAACGCCGTCAAGGCTGTTGTTTGTCACCCCGCCGAACCCCAGGAGCGAAGCCGTCATTTCACGGTTCAGCGGATACGTCGTGCCCGCGAGCGCGCCCGAACCGAGCGGGCAAACGTCCATGCGCTTTTCGGTATCCTCCAGCCGGGACAGATCGCGCAGGAACATTTCGGCGTAGGCCAACAGATGATGCCCGAAGGTGATCGGCTGCGCGTGCTGCATATGCGTGTATCCCGGCATGACCGCGTCCTTATTCTCAAGCGCCTTGTTGCACAGGACGAGAATCAGCTCTTTGAGCTGCGCGTGCAGCGACCTGCATTGCTTTTTCAGATACAGCTTAATATCCACCGCAACCTGGTCGTTCCGGCTGCGCGCAGTATGCAGGCGTTTGCCCGCCGGCCCGAGCCGCCTGGTCAATTCGCCCTCCACAAAGGTGTGGATATCCTCGCTTTCCGGGTCAATCGCCAGCGTTCCGGCTTCGATTTCGCCGAGGATGGCTTTTAATTCGGCGCAGATTTTCTCGCTTTCTTCCGCGTCAATCACGCCGCACGCACCCAGCATGGACGCATGAGCGATACTGCCCTCGATATCTTCCCTGACCATGCGGCTGTCGAAGGAAATAGAAGAATTGAAATCATTGGTTTTTTGATCAAGCTCTTTATGGAACCTTCCCGCCCACAGTTTCAAGGTAATTCCCTCCTATGATTGCAATACGGGGCGGACAGCCGCCCGCCCCAAATCTATTTTATTTCTTTTGCTTTTGCTTTTTCATCGCCTGCACCTGAATCGGAAGCCCGAACAGGTTGATGAACCCGGCGGAGTCCGCCTGATTGTAAACCTCGTCCTCGCTGAACGTGGCAATATCCTCGTCATACAGCGAATACGGGGAAGATACGCCCGCGTCAATAATATTGCCCTTATACAGCTTGAGCTTCACTTCGCCGGTCACGGTCTGCTGGGTGCTGTCCACGAAAGCGGAGAGCGCCTCGCGCAGAGGGGTGAACCACTGGCCGAAATAAACCAGCTCCGCGAACTTCAGGCCCACGCCCTGTTTATAATGGTAGGTGTCCCTGTCAAGGCAGAGCTCCTCCAGCTTGTTGTGCGCGTGATAAAGGATTGCGCCGCCGGGTGTTTCGTAAACGCCGCGGGATTTCATGCCCACAAGCCGGTTCTCCACAATATCGGCGATGCCGATTCCGTTTTCCCCGCCCAGCTTATTGAGCTGCGCAATCATATCGACCCCGCAGAGCCTGCTGCCGTTGAGCGCGACCGGAATCCCCTTTTCAAAGGTAAGGGTAATATAGGTTGGCTTGTCGGGCGCCTGCTCCGGCGAAACGCCAAGCTCTAAAAGCCCGGTTTGTTGTACTGGGGCTCATTGCCGGGGTCTTCCAGGTCCAGTCCTTCGTGGGAAAGGTGCCAAAGGTTCTTATCCTTCGAGTAATTCGTTTCCCTTGTAATATTCAGCGGTATATTATGCGCTTCCGCGTAGTCGATTTCCTCGTCGCGGGATTTAATGCTCCATTCCCGCCACGGGGCAATAATCTTCATTGTCGGGGCAAACGCCTTGATGGCCAGCTCGAAACGCACCTGGTCGTTGCCTTTTCCGGTGCAGCCGTGGCAGATCGCGTCCGCGCCCTCGGCCTCGGCAATTTCCACCAGACGTTTTCCGATCAGCGGCCGGGCAAACGAGGTGCCGAGCAGGTATTTATTTTCATAGACCGCACCCGCCTTTAAAGTCGGCCAGATATAATCTTCCACAAACGCCTTTTTCAGGTCGGCAATATAAAGCTTGGACGCGCCGGTCTTTTTCGCTTTTTCTTCCAATCCGGCCAGCTCCGCGCCCTGCCCGACGTCCGCGGCAACCGCGATTACCTCGCAGTTGTTATAATTCTCTTTCAGCCATGGTATAATAATGGAGGTATCCAAACCGCCCGAATAGGCGAGAACCACTTTTTTGATGTTCGTTTCCATCTTTACGTCCCCCTGTTTATGATGTTGTGTTTTATTATACACTATTTATACGGAATATCAAGCTTTTTCTGCATAAATATTCACTTTATCGCAATTATATAAAATTGGCGCAATATTATTTTGCGCGTTGTATAATATGGCCAAATGTGCTAATATGCAGTATAGAAAATAAGAATTAGGAGGCAGATAGTATGTTTCAGGAAACCGAACTTACCGGCGTAAGCTTCAATCCGTTTACAAAGATCGGGGACGAATGGATGCTGATTACCGCCGGAAACAAGGAAAAGTGCAACACGATGACGGCAAGCTGGGGTGGGCTGGGCGTGCTTTGGAATAAGAATGTATCTTTTATCTTTCTGCGCCCGCAGCGCTACACGCTGGAATTCCTTGAAAAAGAGGAATATTATTCCCTTTGCTTCTTTGATGAAAGCCAGCGCAAAATCCTGAATTACTGCGGCAGCCATTCCGGACGAGACGTGGACAAAGCGAAGGAAACCGGGCTGACGACCGTTTATGACGGGAACGTCCCGTATTTTGAGGAAGCCCGCTGCGTTCTCATCTGCCGTAAGCTTTACGGGCAGAAGATGGAGCCTTCCTGCTTTACTGACCCTTCCGTCGAACAGAAAAACTATCCGAACAAGGATTACCATAAGATGTTTGTCGGTGAAATCGTGAAGGTTCTGAAAAAAGTCTGACAGAAAAGGAGAAAACAAAAATGGAACCGTGGAGCCGGTCGGAAGTTTATGTCGGGTATTCCGACAGTACCTTTCAGGATATCTGTTCGCTTTTTGAGGTTAACAAAATTGATTATGACTACCATGTGGAAAACCAGTTTTCCGCAATGGGCGGAATGCAGGGCCGCATGGCTGCGACGAGGGAAAACCCGGATTTTGAAAATTTATACACTGTCTATGTTGCAAAACCGGATTTAAAACAAGCGAAACGGATTCTGGAACAAGCCAATATTCAATAAGGGCTCCCGGCGGCGGAGCTTGACTAAGCCGCCGGAAACCCGTCCGCTTCCGCCGGAGGGCGCGTTTCTAAACTCCGCTTAATACATAAAGGAAGGCTGCTTTGTCTGAAGCAGCCTTCCTCAGCCTGTCGAGAAATCGGCGGCTGTTTTGTAATAAGCAAGCAATTATTCTTCCGGCCTTTTTGGGCGGTATTTCCGGTCCCCAATCGTGCGAAGCAACACGGCTATGACGAACACAGCAAAAAACACACTCTTAAGCCACAGCAATCCTGAAGTCAGAAGTATGACCAGGAAAATGAGCAGGAAGAAAAAAAGCTGATCAATAAACCGGTAAATTTGATAAAAAGGGCTGTTTCCCGGTTGTATGGGAAGATAGTCGCGTTCCATGGTGCCCACCCTATAAATTTCACTATTTACAAACCATAGCCAAAGAAAAACAATTCTGGTTCGCCAGTAGGTACTGGGAATTGAGAAGGCAGCTACATGTATCATATAAATGTTCCTATGCTTAAACGCCTATCGGAATCACCCCCTTCCCATGAAATGGAATCATTTTTTGATTGTATAATATCAGACAACAAACTAAGAAATTTGCAACACATTATTTTCTAAAATTTTGGAAAATAAAAAAGAACCGTAGAAAAATCCATGGTTCTTTTTGTATTTTTATTATCTTCTATTTTTCTTTCATTTTCTTCTTTTCCGCACACTTCGGGCATTTGCCGTAAATCGCCAGCGTGTGGCCCTCAATTTCATAGCCGGTGTCGCGCGCAAGGCCCTGTTCAATGCCTGTAAGCGGGCATTCCTCAATCTTGATTTTCGCGCTGCATCCGGTACAGATCAGATAATGCCCGTGGTGCTCCCGCGCAATGGAATACCGAACCACGCCGTCGCTCCAGACTTCCTTTTCAATCAGCGCGTCCGCCGCAAAGCGTTCCAGATTCCGGTAAACGGTGGAAAGAGCCAGACTCGGGTATTCGTCTTTCAGCCCCGCAAAAATATCTTCCGCGCTTACGGGGTCGCTGCTGTCTTTTAAAACCCGCATTACCGCGCAGCGCTGCTTCGTATTCTTTAATGCCAATCCGCCGCCTCCTTTGACGAAATACTCTTGCGCATGCATAGTTTTCCTGCCATTTTATTATAATACATTCAGATGAAAATGCAATGCGCTTTCCTCCGTTTTCGTTGCTCAAAGGCATTGCTTGGTGTATAATATGGTAATATCAAAATGATTTGGAGGGATATCCCAATTGGGTGAAATATATTTGGATAATTCGGCCACTACACAGGTCTGCCGCGAGGCGGCCGCTAAGGCAATGGAGGTCATGACGGAAAACTACGGCAACCCGTCCAGCCTGCATACAAAGGGCTTTCAGGCGGAACGGGAGCTGACCGCGGCAAGGGAAGCCGTAGCCGGAGTGCTTGGCGTTCTGCCGGAAGAAATCTATTTTACGTCCGGCGGGACGGAAAGCAACAATTTGGCTCTTTTCGGGGCGGCCCACGCGCTAAGGCGGCGCGGCAGCCACATTGTTACGACCGCAATTGAGCATTCCTCCATCATGAACACGATGAAACAGCTGGAAAAGGAGGGCTATTCCGTCACATATCTGGAGCCGGATAAGGAAGGGCGAGTCCGCCCGGAACAGGTTTTCAAGGCCGTAACGCCGAGCACCATTCTGGTCAGCATGATGTATGTGAACAACGAAGTCGGAACGGTCCTTCCTCTGGAAGCCGTTCCCCAGGCCATTGCGGCGGCGAAAGCGCCCGCGCTTTTCCACGCGGATGCGGTACAAGCCTTCGGGAAAATCCCGGTAAATCCGAAAAAACTGAAAATTGACCTTTTGAGCATCAGCGCGCACAAAATTCACGGCCCGAAGGGCGTGGGCGCGCTCTTTCTCCGAAAGGGCGTCCGCATTGTGCCCCGGGCTTTCGGCGGCGGGCAGGAAAAGGACATCCGCCCCGGTACGGAGGCTATGCCGCTGATCGCGGGCTTTGGCGCGGCGGTAAAAGCGTTGCCGAATACCGCGGAGCAATACGAGGCCATGGAGAAGCTCAGCGCGTACTGCCGCAAACGCCTGAGCGAAATCGACGGCATTACGCTGAATTCGCCGGAGGACGCATGCCCTTATATTGTTAATTTTTCCGCCGGAAATGTCCGCGCGGAAACCATGCTGCATTTCCTCTCGAACAAGGAAATTTATGTATCCTCCGGTTCCGCCTGTTCCAAGGGAAAGGAAAGCCGGATTTTAACCGCGATGGGGCTGCCGAAAAGCCGAATTGCTTCCGCGCTGCGTATCAGCTTTTCCCGCTATAATACCGAACAAGATATTGACGGGCTGGTCGACGCGGTAAAAGAAGGTCTGGCCACCCTGACCACAAAACCGATTTAGGAGACGTTTGAATGGATGAAATTATATTGATAAAACTCGGCGAAATGGTGCTGAAGGGGCTGAACCGGAATGCTTTTGAAGCCGCCCTTCTGCGCAATATCCGCCGCCGATTTAACCGGCTGGGCGAATTCGATATAAAAGCCGCCCAGTCCACCGTTTATGTTACCCCCGGCAAAGGCGCGGATCTGGACGCCGCCGTGGAAAGAATCGCAAAAGTATTCGGTATCGTTGCCTTTTCGCGCGCCTGCGTTGTAAAAAAAGAGATGCCCGCCATACTGGAAGCCGCCGGGGAATATTTAAAAGCCGATTTGCTCGCTGCGAAAAGCTTCAAGGTGGAAAGCAAGCGCTCCGATAAGCATTTCCCCCTGAAATCGCCGGAAATCTCTTCCGAAGTCGGCGGATACTTACTGAAGCAATACCCGCACCTTTGCGTAGATGTACATCATCCTGACCTTATCGTCCACGTGGAAATCCGGGATTTCGGCGCATATGTTCACGGCCAGCCGCTCAAGGGCGCCGGCGGCATTCCGGTCGGTACCGGAGGAAACGCCGCCATCCTGATCAGCGGCGGCATTGACAGCCCGGTTGCCGCGTGGATGATGGCAAAGCGCGGCCTGGAGCTGACCGCGGTCCATTTCGCCAGCCCGCCCTACACCAGCGAGCGCGCCGAGCAAAAGGTAATCGACCTGCTCACAAGGGTAAGCGAATACGCCGGGCGCATGAACCTGTTCATCGTACCCTTTGCCAAGGTGCAGGAAGAAATCATGGCGAAATGCCCCGAAGAACTGTTTACCATTATAATGCGCCGCTTCATGATGCGCGTGAGCGAAGAAATCGCCCGCAAGGAATCCTGCTCCGCGCTGATTACGGGCGAAAGCCTGGGGCAGGTGGCCAGCCAGACGATTCAGGCCATTGCCTGTACCGACGAGGCCGCCAAAATGCCGGTGTTCCGCCCGCTGATTGGCATGGACAAGCTGGATATTATTGAAATCGCGCGCAAAATCCAAACCTTTGACATTTCCATTCAGCCGTTTGAGGACTGCTGTACTGTGTTTACGCCGAAGCATCCGCGGACGCGCCCCGAAATCGGGGATATCCTTACAGCCGAACAGGCGCTCGACGGTGAAAAATTGATTTGCGATTGTGTGCAAAATGTTCGGAAAATGCAAATTGCACCGCACAGGAACGGAGGAATTTATGAACGCTGAGATTATTTCCGTCGGCACCGAGCTTTTGCTCGGCCATACCATAAACACCGACGCGTCCTACGTGGCGCGCGAGCTTTCGGCTATCGGCGTCAACCTGCTGTTTGCAAGCACCGTGGGCGACAATATCGACCGTTTAAAAGAAGCGCTGGAAATCGCTTACAAGCGGAGCGACATTGTGATAACGACGGGCGGCCTCGGACCCACCGGCGACGACCTTACCAAGGAGACCATCGCCAATTCCGCCGGGAAACCGCTTGTCCTGCATCAGGAAAGCCTGGACCGCATCATCAAGTATTTCAAAGGCAGGGTGGTCGGCGAATCCCAGAAAAAGCAGGCCTATCTGCCCGAGGGTTGCACCGTATTCCCCAACGACTGGGGAACCGCACCCGGCTGCGGATTTAAAACCGACAGCGGAAAAACCGTCGTAATGCTTCCGGGACCGCCTTCGGAGCTGATCCCGATGCTTAAAAATTACGCGATTCCATACCTTATGAAGGACTCAAACGCCGTCATTGTCTCGAAAATCGTGCGCG
>JAAYWU010000384.1 GCA_012516295.1 Clostridiales bacterium
GCTTCCTTGATTCCTTCTGTTCCGCGAACTTCTTTATACTCAATGGAATCCAGGCTCTTGCCCTCCAGCGTATCGGCCGCCGTTCTGAGCGCGGCTTCCATTACGCCGCCCGTCGCGCCGAAGATAGCGGCAGCACCGGTGGTAATGCCCAAAGCGGGGTCAAAGTCCTCATCCGGAAGGCGCTCGAAATTGATGTTTGCCAACTTAATCAGGCGGGCAAGCTCGCGGGTGGTAATCGCGATGTCGGTGTCCGGAATTCCGGCGCCGGCCGCGTCCTGATTGTCGCGCCTTGCTTCGAATTTCTTTGCTGTACAGGGCATCACGCTGACAACCACAATCTTCTTCGGGTCGATGTTGTTCTTTTCCGCATAGTACGTTTTAATAATCGCACCGGTCATCTGCTGCGGCGATTTGCAGGAAGACACGTTTTTCAGCAGCTCCGGATAATAGTATTCGCAGAATTTAATCCATCCCGGCGAGCAGGAGGTAATCAGCGGCAGCGGGCCGCCGTTCTTTATACGCTCGAGCAGCTCGTTGGCTTCTTCCATAATGGTGAGGTCGGCGCCGAAATCGGTATCGAACACCTTATCGAAGCCAAGGCGGCGCAGCGCCGCAACCATCTTGCCCTTTACATTCGTTCCGACCGGAAGGCCGAAGCATTCGCCAAGCGTTGCGCGGATTGCCGGGGCGGTCTGAACCACTACAAACTTATCGGGGTCGTTGATGGCAGCCATGACCTCGTCGCACTGGTCACGTTCCGTCAAAGCGCCGGTCGGGCAGCTTACGATGCACTGGCCGCAGGATACGCAGGGAACCTCGTTGAGCGGCTTTTCAAACGCGCAGGCGATGTGCGTGTCGAAACCGCGGCAGTTGGGGCCCAGAACGCCGACGTGCTGATCCGAGCAGGCCGCGACACAGCGGCGGCAAAGGATGCACTTGGAGTTGTCGCGGATCAGATGCAGCGAGGATTCATCCTTCGACGCGTCGGGCTTTGCGCCATCAAAGCGGTCCGACTGCTCCACGCCCAGCTCGTTGCACAGGGTCTGCAGTTCGCAGGTTCCGTTGCGTTTGCAGGCAAGGCAGTCGCGGTTGTGCACCGAAAGGAGCATTTCCAGCGTCATCTTTCTGGATTTCTGAATTGCGGGGGTATTGGTCAGAACCTCCATGCCCTCATTCACCGGATAAACGCAGGAGGCAACGAAGGAACGCGCTCCCTTTACCTCGACCACGCACATGCGGCAAGCGCCGATTTCATTGATTCCTTTCAGGTAGCACAGGGTGGGGATGTCTATCCCGGCTTCCCTTGCCGCCTCTAAGATTGTATAGCTGCTCGGCACTGAGAGGGGCATGCCGTTTATTTTTATATTTACCATATTTTCCATTAATGGCACACTCCTTTTTATCTCTTAATAATTGCGTTGAACTTGCACTTTTCCATGCAGGCGCCACACTTAATGCATTTCTTTGTGTCGATCACATGCGGCACCTTTACGCTGCCGGTGATCGCGCCGACCGGACAATTGCGCGCGCAGAGCGTACAGCCGCGGCACTTGTCCTCCTGGATATAATAGTTCGTGAGAGCCTTGCAAACGCCGGCCGGGCAGCGATGCTCGGTAACGTGCGCAATATACTCGTCGCGGAAATATTTCAGGGTGGAAAGCACCGGGTTCGGAGCCGTCTGGCCAAGGGCGCACAGGGAGTTTTCTTTCAGGTAGTAGCACAGCTCCTCAAGGCGGTCAATGTCCTCCAGCGTGCCGTTGCCGCTTGTAATCTTGTCAAGCATCTCCAGCAGGCGCCTTGTGCCGATACGGCACGGCGTACATTTTCCGCAGGATTCGTCAACGGTGAATTCCAGGAAGAATTTTGCAATATCGACCATGCAGGTCGTATCGTCCATAACGATCAGGCCGCCGGAACCCATCATGGCGCCGATGGCAATCAGGTTGTCGTAATCAATTGGGACGTCCAGCTCGGAAGCCGGGATACAGCCGCCGGAAGGGCCGCCGGTCTGCGCCGCCTTGAATTTATGGCCGTTCGGAACACCGCCGCCGATTTCCTCTACGATTTCGCGCAGGGTGGTGCCCATCGGCACTTCCACAAGGCCGGTGTGCTCAATTTTGCCGCCCAGAGCGAACACCTTGGTACCCTTGGACTTTTCGGTGCCCATGGAGGCAAACCAGTCCGCCCCGTTCAAAATAATCTGGGGGATATTCGCGTAGGTTTCAACATTGTTTAAAATGGTCGGATTCTGGAACAGGCCCTTCAAAGCCGGGAACGGCGGACGCGGACGCGGCTCGCCGCGCTTGCCCTCGATGGAGGTCATCAATGCGGTTTCCTCGCCGCAGACAAACGCGCCGGCGCCAAGGCGCAGGTCGATATCAAAGTCAAATCCCGTATTGAAGATGTTTTTGCCCAAAAGGCCGTATTCTCTCGCCTGCTGAATGGCAATCTGCAAACGCTTAACCGCGATCGGATACTCCGCACGAACATAAATATAGCCCTGTGTGGAACCGATTGCGTAACCGGCGATCGCCATAGCTTCCAGCACGCAGTGCGGGTCGCCTTCCAGCACGGAGCGGTCCATAAACGCACCCGGGTCGCCTTCGTCGGCATTGCAGCAGACGTACTTCTGATCAGCCTGATTCTTTGCCGCAACGCTCCATTTCAGCCCGGTCGGGAAGCCAGCGCCGCCGCGGCCGCGCAAACCGGAAGCCTTGATTACGTCGCTAACCTGCTCCGGGGTCATTTCGGTAAGAACTTTTCCGAGGGCGGCATAACCGTCCACCGCTATGTACTCGTCAATACACTCCGGATTGATGACGCCACAGTTGCGAAGCGCGACACGGTGCTGCTTTGCATAAAATGGCGTCTGGTTCAGGGATTTAATCGTATTGTCGTCTACAATGGTTTCCTTATACAGCAGGCGCTTGACAATTCTTCCCTTTAAGAGATGCTCCTCCACGATTTCGGGAATATCCTCCGGAGTCACCCTGCTGTAAAAAGAACCCTCCGGGTATACTATCATAATGGGACCGAGCGCGCAAAGGCCGAAGCAGCCGGTGCGGATGACATTAACCTCTTTATCGAGTCCCTTTATTGCAATTTCCTCTTTGAGCTTTGAGATTATCAGCTCGCTGTTTGAGGAGGTACAACCGGTACCGCCGCAAACCAGTACATTGGAACGATACATGAATTCTGCCTCCTTATTATGAATTGGCGCCAATGGTAAACTCCGTTACCACGTTGCCGTTTACAAGGTGGTCGTTCACCACGCGTACCGCCTTTTCAGGCGTCATTTTTACATAAGTAACCTTATCCTGCCCGGGAGCCACAACTTCCACCACAGGCTCAAACTGGCAGATGCCGATGCACCCTGTTTGCGTTACGATTACATTCCGAAGGCCGCGCTTCGCAACCTCCTCCACTATGGCGTTCAAAACGGGACGAGCCCCGGCTGCAATCCCACAGGTTGCCATGCCGACCAGGACGCGGACCGCATCGTCGTTATTTTCACGAAGAATAACCTGGCTGCGTGCTTTATCCCTTATCGCCCGAAGTTCCTCTAAAGACTTCATCTGATGATTCCTCCTTAATTCTTTGGGTTTGTTCCGTAAGGTAGCCTTTGATCCACTCAGATACTTCCGGGGAACTCAGCTTCACCTCATTTCCCAGCACAGCGCGCAACTCGCGTGTGTCCAGGGTGAATTCGCGCAAATTCACACGGCGATGGTAAACAAAATCCCTGTCTTCGTTGCAGGTGATCATAAGCAGCACAGTGGAATTGATATACCCGAGCGGAATCATATCCACGTGCGAAGGGACAAATTTTGCTGTTACCGTTGTTCCCACGCCTTTTTCAGACGTTATCTCAAGACTGCCGCCCGTCATTTCGGCTTCCATCTTGAAAAGCGGTATGCCCAGTCCCACCCGGCGCGTTTTCCGCGTTGTGAAAAAAGGGTCCGCCGCGCAGGCCGCCTGCTCGGCTGTCATGCCGGCACCATTGTCCGCGACGGTAATCGTCAGGCTGTCGGCATGTGTATTTTCACATATATCGATCACAATAAGCTCTGCACCCGCAGAAATTGAATTTTGTGCAATATCCATCACATTTAAGGAAAGTTCGCGCATCTTATTCGTATTTCGCCAGTACCTGTTCTACTTCTTCCGGGGTCATACGTCCGTAAACATCCCCGTTCACGGTCAGTACCGGAGCCAGACCGCACGCACCCACACAACGGCACGCGGTCAGCGAAAATTTTCCATCCGGAGTGCATTCCTCCGGCTGAATGCCCAATATTGAAGTCAATTTGTCAAGTACAGCCGCCGCCCCTTTTACGTAGCAGGCCGTGCCCAGACAGATTGATACATTGTATTTTCCCTTCGGCGTAAGCGAAAACTGGGAATAAAATGTAGAAACACCATAGACCTCTTCCAGCGGCACGCCAAGGCCCTCGGCGATTATGCTCTGGACTTCGATCGGAAGATAGCCATAAATATCCTGTGCTTCCTGTAAAACAGGCAGAATCGCGCCCCGTTCGTGTTTATGTCTTTCGATGACTTCGTCAAGTTTTTGTTTTTGCTCGGCGGTTCCCTTAAAGGGCAAATTGCTGATTCGTTTTTGCATCCTCGTTCCTCCTTCGGTAAATCCAAACAGAAAAAATCGCCCGACGGTAAACGATCCTCTTCCGTTGGGTTCATTGCGATAATTATAACATAGCTGGGGTTAACAAATCCATAACAATTTTTGAAAATGATACAAAATTTTGGATGAAATTTTATTGTTTTTGGATAAAAATATTTTTAAACCAAATAAAAAAGCCCATTTCTTCCGTTTTTTCCCTTCAAAACAGAAATCAGGCATTCCGGTGTTTTCTCCGGGAGAATGATCGACGCACTCCGGTCC
>JAAYWU010000385.1 GCA_012516295.1 Clostridiales bacterium
CAAGCGTGCCGTCTTCGTTTGTTTTTATCATTCTTTCGTTCGTCCTTTTTTGTATTTTGTTTGGCAGTAAAAGAGTCTCTTAATCGTCCGATTTCGTATTTATGAATCCGGGTAACGCTTTTCAAGAAGGGAAAGAAAAGCCTTCATATACTCCGGCAAATCCTGCGGCCGGCGGCTGGAAACGATATTGCCGTCCACGACGACGGGCTTGTCCAGCCACTTTGCTCCCGCGTTTTCCATATCGTCTTTAATACCCGGCGTGCTTGTGACGTTCTTTCCATTCAGTATTTTTGCGGAAATCAGAACCCAGCCTGCGTGGCAAATCTGGCCGATTGGTTTATTTCCCCGGTCCATTGCGCGAACCATTTCGATCACTTCCGGAAAACGCCGGAGCCTGTCCGGAGCCCAGCCGCCCGGGACAAGAAGTGCGTCGTAATCCTCGATGGCGATGTCGCCAAACGCATAATCGGAAGTGGCGGGCACGCCGTATTTTCCGATGTATTTTTCACCGGCTTTTTCTCCAATCAGATGAACGGTTACACCTTCTTCCCGAAGCCTTAGAACGGGGTACCATAATTCCAAATCCTCAAAGTCGTTTGCAATGAAACAGGCCGCTTTTAATCCTTTTCTCATAAATAATCCTCCCTTCACTTGCTTTTATATCTGATTTGAATTTTTTCCTAAATTTTATATAATTATTATATCATAATTCCAGGATATGGTCTTCTCTTTTCACAAATGTTTTTTAATTTTTATGCTTTTTATAGTATTTTTGCTGTTGCGGGAGGAAATCATGCCTGTGTAAAAATAGAGGCGCGAAGGGTACCTATGCAAAGGAAGTACCTTGTCTTCCAAAATAAGGCTGCATAAATCGGGAATTTTATAATAAATTCCGAAAAAATACAAAGTAATAAAAAAATTTCAAAAAAAACTTGCATTTTACTGCTGAATGTAGTAGAATATATCTCGCTGACACGTTAGCCCCCATTACGATATAGGTATTGACGGGATGAACGGAATACAATATATGGTATGACAAAACCATAAAGTCATTATAGTAGCCAATATTTTGATGCGGAATTGTGTAAGGGTAGCACGACAGACTCTGACTCTGTTTGTGAGGGTTCGAATCCTTCTTCCGCAGCCATGGCCCCAAACGGGGCCGAATTTTTCGAGGTGTGGCTCAGCTTGGTAGAGCGCTACGTTCGGGACGTAGAGGCCGCTGGTGCGAATCCAGTCACCTCGACCAGACGAAAACCCGCATGAATACTGGATTTCCGGTGATTCATGCGGGACTTTTTTATGCCTTTTCAGCCCGTAAAAGCCATTAAAAAGCACTAAAAAACATAAATGATGTGGCACTCATGCGGCACTTAAACCCACGCACTCTACGAATGTCCTGTATATCTCCGGCCTGCACCTTTATAATTGGTATGAACCAGACTTTATGACGATGGAGGGACTATAGAAAAGGCTCTGACCGAAGCCAGAGCCCGAAATATTATTTATTGAATATGTCCACACTCGCATATTGCACGGCTTGTATGATTTCTACTTGTTGGGCATCTGTAGTAATAAGCTGTGTAATAGCAGCCACTATGGGTTGCACATGCCTACATTAGCTACTTTCGATAGATTTGCACCACAAGTATCGCAGGCGTATATATTTTGGTATGCAAAAGCTGAAACACAACAACCAACCGCTAAAGTTAAGCAAGCAAATAACGCAACAATTTTTTTCTAGAGCTTTTTCATACAAATACATCCTTTCAAATTAAAAAGTTGAGTATGGGCTTAAAAAGGAAATGTGCATCGGAATCATTCCTTTCTGAAATTATTCTGCTGATATATTATCACATAAGAACTAAAAAGTAAACCTTTTTTATTCGAATATATACATATTAACGGATTGACGAAAAAATCGGCTCAAGCTGTAAAGCAAGAGCCGAAAATCTGGAAATGATACTATCAGGGTTAATCTTTTGGTCTGTGTCTTTCTAAAAGACTCGTACGAATGCGGTGTTATTGTCTATACTTAATTGGTCAGTGTCATAATATTGAGCGATATTTGACATTAACCCAATGTCGCAGACGCCGTTTTTAATCCCACTCCAATAATTGCCCATAATACTCATGGAACCACTAGATACAAAGATGCCGGTCTGCGTTCCTTCAATGTGGTTGTTATTTACGTTCCCAACTGCTCCCGAGCTGATCCCGATTCCTTGTGAAAGCGAATGGATATGGTTGTTTTCGACGACAATACCGACCTTGGTACCCAGTAAAATTCCGCGATTGACGGCGCCGGAATTCGTAAGGCCGTAAATCTGGTTATTGCGCAACGTAACGTTATCGCCCGCAACTTCAATCAATGCGCCCAGATAGTCTTTATCGCTTGTGACGTTGAGGTTTTGTATGGTGACATTACTGCCTGAAATGAACAGGGGGGTTACCGACTCTTTTATTTGCACCAGCCTGTTCCCCGGTTCACCGGAAAGAGTAATGCCGTTTTTGTTGACTACAATATTTTCAGAGATTGGGTATTCGCCGGCCAGAATGTGAACGGTGCCGCCCGGATTCACAGCGGAGATGCCGTCCGGAATCGTACCAAAAGGCTTTGTGAGACTGCCGTTTCCACCCGTTGCACCCGACTGAACAAAAATATTATCGAGATACACTTCCGTTTGCACCATTGTTACCTCATAATCCAGCATATCCTGTAGGTCCGGCATAGTGACATAACCAAGGGTAGGCCGATTACGGAGTAATCCAGCAAGCACATCATTCTGTAAAGACGGAATGAGCATATTGAATTTGGTCAAATTTAATCCAAGTGACGGATCGTTAATGGCAGTCTGCATTTCGGCGGAAGTCTGCGCGGCATTAACATCTGCCAATGTCGGATCCGGCTCAACAATCGGTCCGACTTTTGAAAGGAATATCGAAGCACTTACACACTTTTTTGCTCCGCCCGCCGCATTGCTGAGGGTGACGGGATAGCCCGTGCAATTGCGCAGGCTGATGATGTCTCCAGCCGCGGCGTTGATTGTCGTTGTGCCGTAGTTCGCGCCGGAAGCAGTTCCCTAGAGGCTGCTTAGCAGCACGGCTTCATTCTGGTACAGGGCAAACTGATTCGGCGTTTGACCGAAAACAGAACACCAGACCGAATACAGGCCCTCTTTTGTTATGGTGACCTGCCCGGAACCAACCAAATGAGTGATTTCACTCATCGGGCCGTTGTGATCCAGCGGGACGGAATTGTCTGCCGCTACCGTCTGATTCCCAGTATTATAAAATCATCCCATAAGGGGAAGCGGTTGGAATCGGCGTACTAGAATAGGTCAGAATCAGCCTTGGAAAATACGGTTCATAGACGATTTTGTTCGTGCCGAACTGAACGATAGAGATGCCGTCGGAATTTGTTAGCGCAATACCGTTGTTGGCATAAGTGCCGCCAAGCCAGCCGTTGACGAGCTCCGTGATGTCGATTTGAATGGAAGTATATAAATCGGATTCTGAAATGTCGTAGTGGGAATCTGTCGCCGTATAAGCGGGGCAGCTATAATAGGTGACCGAATTTATATTGAAAGCATCATCGACCCGGTTGACTACAACCTGGCTGAGATTTGCACCGCTCTTGACAACTCCGGTAAGCTGAAGCATTGCGCTTACAACCCTTGAATCCGGCAGGGAAGGCAGAACCATCTGCATCAGACCAATGCAGGTCCCAAAGTTGGGGTCGGTTCCCGTATAGAGCAGTGGGTAATAGGACAAGTTCGTATCTGGCTGCGCGGAGGACACAAAAGTAGTGTCCGGAAATAAAGTTATGGATGGCATAATTTTCACTCCTCTGTCCCCATAATATGCCTTTGGGGTGGGAGTTGTTTCGATATTTAAAATTTCAATATTAAAATAGTTTCTGTGCCCCACTCTTTCAGAATCCCATCTGTTATGCGCGAGATGCGCGGAGCAATACGTTTGCCGGGGCGAGCAGGCTATACAGATAATTTGTGATTCGGAAATATCTTTTGCGTTTTCGTGTTATAGCGGAATAATCATTAAGTGATGTATAACATGTGGTAAAATAATGAAAAATGATTTTGAAATGAGGTAGGGGAAATGATGGATAACGGATTTATTACATTTACCATTGGAAAACAGAAAAACATCGCGTTAATCGCCCATGATGGGAAAAAGCGCGAACTAATCGAATGGTGTGCGGAAAACCAGGATATCCTCAGAAACCATTTCTTATGTGGCACCGGAACAACAGCGAGGCTGATTGCGGAAAAAACCGGACTTCCCGTAAAGGGTTATAACAGCGGCCCTTTGGGCGGCGACCAGCAAATCGGGGCCAAGATTGTAGAAGGTGTAATCAATTTCATCATATTTTTTTCCGACCCATTGGAGGCACAGCCGCATGATCCGGATGTAAAGGCGTTGTTAAGGATTGCACAGGTTTATGATATTCCTATTGCGAATAATAAGGCGACTGCCGATTTTATGATCCGTTCTCCGCTAATGAATCAGGAATATGAGCATAAGGTCATTAATTTCAAACAGAAAATTATTGACCGTGTGAACGATAGCCAACTGATTAAATAGAAAAGTAGGGGATATATTATGATTTCTGTAAAAATTCGAATCGATAGTGTGGATAAAGTAAAAAAATTCTCCTCCATTATCACGAAAGAGAATCTGGATTGTGAACTCGTCGAAGGAGTTTATATTCTTGACGCTAAGTCTATTATGGGAATTTTCAGCCTGGATTTAACAAAGCCGATTCAACTCAATATTCACTCCGACGACAAGAAAATCCTGAACAAATTGCAAGACTTCATTATCGATGAATGATACGCCGGCCGCGCTGGCGCAGGGAATACGGTACGCTTGAATTTTATTCCCAATTGAAAATCGGCTGGTTTGGATCCGGGCATTGCGCAGGATATTTGCATTTGCTTCCTGCGGTTATGGGAATTCAAGCAGGCGTTTCAAAGGATTGCTTGCCCAGGAATCCTTTTCCTATGATTTTAATCAGGTTTTCTCCATACTGTTCCATTCCCCTGCCGCCGGAGCAAGCGGCAGGGGAATGTTGTGGATTAGTGAAGATTATTATAGGCCGCGGAGAGCAGCGTGTAATTTCGATCGAAGCTCAGTTCCCAAGCGGCCACGCCTTTCAGGCCGTGCGAAGCGGAATACCGTGCCTTCAAGGCAATTGAGGAAGCATCGTCGTAGCTTATAAACGTACTGCCGCCGAACAGGGTGGGAACCTTTGCGGCGGACGGATAAAAACTCGACAGCAGTCCCTTTGACAGATAATTGGCAACAATTGAATCATAACCGATTGCTTTTGCGTTTGTGAACCGGGAATAAAGCCCGTTGTTTTCTGCGCTTACTCCGTTGTATATATAACCGTAGAACGGCAAGCCCATGACAAGTTTCTTTGCGGGGAAGCCCGCGTTCTGCCACGCCCGCAGGGAAGAAACCACGCTGATTTTCTACTGCGGGGAGGAATCCGTTGGGGGATAAAGCGGTGCGTTCAGGTCAGTATAGGTATCCCACGGCCCGTGCATATCGTAAGTCATATCGACCGCGTAATCGACACAGCTTGCCAGCTGCGAAAGCTGAACATTGCGGGTATAATTGTCCGAGGAACCGCCCGCAAAGGTCAGGTAATAGTATTTGCCGTCGGCGGCTGCCTGGGCGCTCAGCGCGGAGCGCAGGGCCCGCATAAGCAGGGTGAAATTTGTTTTATCCTCAGCCCGGCCGGCAGCGCCGCCGCTCAC
This sequence comes from Clostridiales bacterium, assembly GCA_012516295.1. GTDB lineage: Bacteria > Bacillota > Clostridia > Oscillospirales > Acutalibacteraceae > Caproiciproducens. Next base: position 5,787 of record JAAYWU010000385.1, read on the forward strand.
CGGATATTCCCAATCAATATCCACTCCGTCGAAACCGTACTGCTTAATAAAGGCTGCACAGCTTTTTGCAAAGGCTTTGCGCCTCGCATCGGTAAGGGAGGCATCCGAAAACCGGGCGGAACCGTTCCACCCGCCAATGGTGATAAGGGTTTTCAGATGGGGGTATTTCTTTTTAAGAGCGGTGAGCTTTTTGAAATTGGCGTAGTCAACCGAAGGGTCATTCACCGCGATTTCCAAATTTGCGCCAATGTCTGCAAAAGCGTAGTGTACGACATTTATCATGGAAGCCTTGATTTTATCGGGCGTAAAGCCGCTGTGTGCCGACCAGTTCGCGTAATAACCCGCCGTTATTTTTGACGGCAGCGCCGAAGCCGGCAATTTTGCCGCCGGTTTTGAGGAAACAGCGGATGACCTCGATGAGCTTGCGGTGCCGCTCGACGTTGGTGCGGAGGAACCGGATGAGGAGGAAGAGCCGGCTGCAGAAGAACTGGGAACGGAACTCGACGGGCTGCTCACCGTGTGAATGTTTTCTAGGTATGCCCCGTAAACCCAGCCGGTTCCGTTGTTGAATGTAATTTTATGCCATCCTTGGTAGCTGTTTATTATGTATGCGGTGACTCCTTGCGGAAGGGAGCCGATAACCCGGGATGTTTCGGTATAGGTTTCGTGAACATACAGCGGGTTTGCCGTAACGGTACCTGCGCGGATTGTTTCGCTCGTCTTGGTGGATGTTCCGCTTTTCACCGCTGCACCTTTGGCAAGCTGTGAACCGGAAGTGATACTTACCATCAACACAAAGATGAGTAAGGCGGAACAAGCCTTTTTCCATTTTAGCACTACTGAATACCTCTCTGTCATCAGAAATCCATCTATTTCCAAAGCTTAGGTTGCTTGGCTTAGCGTTTTCCTAGTTATTATAAAAGATTTGCATCGCCGGAAACAATGAATAAATAATGGAAACCCGGAAGGCCAGGGAGTGAGGGTGTTGTATTGCCCTGTATGTTCCGATGTGGAGTTATGGTGGTTGATGCGGAGATTTTGCTATAAGATAGAGTTTTATTCATAGGTTCATACGTTTTCTTCGTTAAAGGTTGGAGGTGAATCCGGCCTTTATTTTTTATAATTTGAAAACTACCGGATATACCGAAGATGATGCCGGAAGTTAAAGAGCTTTAGCGGTGAGAAAAATGAACAAATTGGCAGGGAGGGGGCAAGGGGTGAGCAGGATTGTTGCAAGCGAATGTTCATAC
>JAAYWU010000386.1 GCA_012516295.1 Clostridiales bacterium
ATTATGAACTATGCAATAACGATCGCACGAGGATATGGAAGCGGCGGCCGCCGCATCGGGCAGAAATTGGCCGATAAATTGAACCTCGCCTTTGTAGACAGGGAATTGCTGCAGCTTGCCTCGATTGAAAGCGGAATCAACGAAGCGCTTTTCGGTCAGGCCGACGAACGGGTGAAAAAATCGCTTCTGTTATTTAAAAACATCCGGAAAAACAACCATTTGGGCGATGTTTTGAAACCGGAGCAAAACGGTTTCACTTCGGACGAAAACCTCTTTAATTATCAGGCAAAGGTTCTCCTCAGCCTGACGGAAAAGGAATCCTTCGTCGTTATGGGCCGAGCCGCAGACTTCATCCTGAAAGATTATCCTAACGTACTGAGCGTAAACATTCAGGCGTCCCCAAAATTCTGTGTAAAAGCCGTTATGGACCTTATGGGATGTTCGGAAAAGGAAGCGGAATCCCGCATTGAAAAAATAGACCGCTACCGCGAAGACTTCTACAAGTATTACACCGGAAAAAACTGGAACGACCCCGAAAACTTTGACCTTTGCTTAAATAGTGAACGTCTTGGGGACGATAACTGCATTCGCTTAATTATCGAATGCGCCAAGCTGAAATTCGGTCCGGAATTCAACAAAACGGAAGATGAATAAATCACGAATCCCCACGCAGGCTAAACAAAATCCCCCAAAGGGCATCCGGAATCCTTGCACGGGGCAATATGGAATTATCGAATAGAAATAAAAAGGGATGCCGGCGGGCAATACACTTGCCCGCCGGCATCCCTTTCTGTCGTCTATTACTAAAGTTCATTTGTCCACGCTGTCCTCAAAAAAGCTTACAAATCGCTGCGCCAAAGGGGACAGATACCGATTCTTCTCCCAGATTACCGCCACCTGTGTTCGGAGCTTCTCATTTAAAATATCCTTGCAGATGAGCTGATCCGGATTCAGCACCTGCAAAGCGGATTTTGGTATAATTCCAATTCCAAAGCCCTTGCGCGCCCAGGTATATGTTGTACGGGCATCGTCATTAAGACAGCAGATGAAGGGGGTCAGCCCCTCCTCGGAAAAGGCTTCCTGAATAAGCGCTTCAAACCGCCGGTAAATAATCAGCGGTTTGTTTTTTAATTCCTCAAGCGTAATGGTGGATTCTTCTTGACCGCAGGCAAGGTCTTTGGCCATAACCGCCGCCATTGGTTCCAAGGCAGAATAACGGCAATGAAAGCGATCATACTGGAAAGGTGTGCGCACAATGCCTAAATCCACGATGCCTTTTTCCAGCATTTCAATAATGGCAAAGGTATTTCCCTCATGAATCTCAAACCGGATATCGGGGTAATGCTTCGTGAATTCCAGCATACGTGGATTCGGCACTACCCCTCCGGAGGAAGATACGGCCCCAAGCGACAGCACGCCGTGCAGACCCTTCCCGTAGTTTTCCACTTCACGCGCCGCAGACGAAGTCATGCTCAGTATTTGTTCGGCACGTTTATACAAGAGCTTGCCCGCGTCGGTAAGCTCCGCATTCCGGGGGCCGCGCTTAATCAGGGTCACGCCGAGCTCCTGTTCCAGCAGACTAAGCTGGTAACTGAGCGGCGGCTGTGCAATATGCAGTTTTTTCGCGGCGGCGGTGATCTGCCGCTCTTCCGCAATCGCCATAAAATATCGTAACTGTTTTAAGTTCATACCCCTTCCCCCTAAATTGAAATTTTATTCCCATACATTTTTTATATATATTACCATAAAAACAAGTATTTTGCATATGAATGCGTCTGGATTATATTAAAACCAGAAAGTGATGGAGGGATGCGCTTGCTTAGACTGGCGATATACTTAAAAAAATATAAAAAAGAATGTATTATCGGACCCATATTTAAATTTATGGAAGCTATATTCGAGCTTCTTCTGCCTACGATAATGGCTTCGATGATTAATAACGGTGTCGGACGGCGCGATGCCGGGTATGTTTTAAGGACGGGCGGCCTGATGGCCGGTATGGCGCTCTGCGGCTACGGCTGTGCGCTGGTCTGCCAGTTCCTGGCCTCCCGCGCGTCCCAAGGGTTCGGGACGGATTTGCGCAATGCGGTGTTCGAACATATTTTGTCCTTTTCCTACTTACAGTCGGACCGCTTCGGGGCGCCTACTCTCACGAACCGGATTACAAACGATATTAACCAGTTACAGCAGTTGGTTGCCATGATGATCCGCCTGATGATCCGGGCGCCGTTTATCTGTATCGGGTCGATTATCATGTCCTTCTTTCTGGACTATCAGCTTGCTCTTATCTTACTGGCCGCAACACCCGTTCTGGCCGCAATTATTTATTTCATTACAAAAAACGCTTCTCCGCTCTACCGTTCCTATCAAAAAAAGCTGGACGGGCTTGCCGTTATCCTTCGGGAGAATTTATCCGGAATCCGCGTTATCCGCGCCTTTTCAAAAACACAGGCGGAAACAAAACGCTTTCGCGCGGCGAATGACGAACTGATGGAAAACGGACTTGCGATCGGACGCATTTCTTCGTTATTCAATCCCCTTACCTCCATGGCCGTCAATTTCATCATCGTAGTCATCCTTTGGCAGGGAAATATCCATATCCGCACCGGGCGGCTGTCGCAGGGACAGATTATCGCGTTTATCAATTATGCCAATCAAATTCTGCTCGCCCTGATGGTCGTATCAAATTTGATTATCATTCTTACAAAATCCATCGCGTCCGCCGCAAGAATCAATGAAATCATGGACGTTCAGCCGGATATGGAGAATCCGGCGGAAAGCGTTCAGGCGGACCCTTGCGCGCCCGCGGTGGAATTTTGCGGCGTTTCCTTCGGATATAATCCAACCGGGGACCGCGCGCTGGAGCAAATCAACGTAACCATCCGCAAAGGGGAAACCATTGGAATTATCGGCGGCACCGGCTCGGGAAAATCAACGTTTGTAAACCTGATCGCCCGGTTTTATGATGCAACGTCCGGCATCATCCTTGTGGACGGAATCCCGATTAAGCAGTATCCGATTGCCCAGCTGCGCGGAAAGATCGGTTTTGTACCGCAGCACGCGCTCCTCTTTTCCGGCACCGTAGCGGAAAACATCCGCTGGGGCAATGAAAAGGCGGATATGCAGGCGGTGCGGGCCGCCGCCATAACCGCGCAGGCAGATGAATTTATCCAGACCCTTCCGCAGGGATACGATTTCCCCGTACAGCGCGGCGGAAGCAATCTTTCCGGCGGACAGCGCCAAAGGCTGACCATCGCTCGGGCTCTGGTTTCCAATCCGGAAATCCTCATTCTGGACGACGCTTCCAGCGCGCTTGATTTTCTTACGGAGGCCAAAATGCGCAGGGCAATCCGGGAAAACAGCCGCACACAAACCGTCCTGCTGGTGTCGCAGCGCGTAGGGGCCGTAAAGGACGCGGACCGGATTCTGGTATTTGAGGACGGCAAAATCGTTGGAAACGGCCCCCACAGCGAACTCTTTCAAAACTGCGCTGTCTATCGGGAAATCTGTTTATCACAGCTTTCCGGCGAGGAGGCCTTGCAATGAAACAAACCATTCGAAGAATTTTGGAGTATGTGGGCGAATACAAAAAGCTGATTTTTTTCTCCGCCTTCAGCGCGCTGATCAGCGTAACCGGTATGCTGTTCGCTCCCCTCATTATCGGCCGCGCCATAGACGATATGGCCGCGGGGCACGGCGCCAAAGAAGTCTTTTCCTCCCTTTGCCTTTTGCTGGCTGTTTACCTGTGCAACAGCTTTTTCCTCTGGCTGCTGAATTACCTGACCAACCGTATCTCCTACTATACGGTGAACCGGCTTCGGGAATCGCTTTTTGACAAGTTCTCGGTTCTCCCGCTCAAATTTTACGACCAAAACGCCCATGGGGACACCATCAGCCGTTTTATCAATGACGCGGACACCGTTTCGGACGGTTTGCTGCAGGGCTTTATGGCGTTGCTGCAAGGGATCGTAACCATTCTGGGCTCCATCGTGTTCATGCTTTACCTGAATCCGGCCATGACCCTGATCGTTGTGCTTTCTGCTCCGGCCTCGTTCTTTACCGCGCGGTTTATTACAAAGCGGTCGCAGAACCTGTTCCGCGAACAGGCAAAACACCTGGGTCAGCTGAACGGGTATGCGGAAGAGATGATTGAGGGGCAGAAAATCGTAAAAGCCTTTTTGTATGACGAACGGGCCATCGGGCAATTCCGTAAGATTAACGCAGAACTATATGAAGCCGGCGTAAAATCGCAGTTTATCTCTTCGCTGTCCAACCCGTCAACCCGTGTGATCAATAATATTGCTTACACGGTAGTGGGGGTCTGCGGCAGTATTGCGGCAATTTACGGGCACCTTACGGCGGGGGGCATTTCCAGCTTCCTGATTTTCACCGTGATTTTTGCAAAGCCGTTCAATGATATTACGAACGTACTCACGCAAATGCAGTCCGCCGTTGCGTCCGCCCAGCGTATTTTTCATATTCTGGATTTGCCGCCGGAGCCGCCCAACGCGCCCGACGCGGTTTCCCTGGAATCGTGCAGCGGGCATGTGGAATTTGAACATGTTTCCTTTGCCTATCAGCCGGGGCAGCATCTGATTGAAGATTTCAATCTGGATGTGAAACCGGGCAGCAGCATAGCGATTGTGGGAAAAACCGGCGCCGGAAAGACAACGCTGGTAAA
>JAAYWU010000387.1 GCA_012516295.1 Clostridiales bacterium
GGACTGGATTTCCTTGATTTGGTAAATGGTTTTCAGATCCGCCGCGTTCAGTACGGAGAAAGGCGTTGCCGCGCCGTAACCGCCCCCGGCGACATAGAGTCTGCCGTTGTATTCGACGGGGCTGGAGGAGATGTTGTTTCCCAAGACAGCGGATTTTAAAGCGGTGCCCGCGGCGATCTGCCCATTCGCGTCCGCTTTTACCGAGTAGATATAGCCGCTTTTTACGGAAACGTAGATTCTTCCGTTTGCATAGCAGGGGGTGGAGTTGACCGGCCCGCCGGCTGAAACGGTGCTGACCGGGGAACCGTCCGAAAGGCGGTAGGTGGAAACATTACCGGCTGTGTCGGAGACTGCAATGGCGGAACCGGTCACAGCGGCTCCGTTCCAGTAATAGCCCGCGGCCGCGTTTTCATGTTTCCAAGCGGTTTTGCCGTTTTCCGCAGAAAGGCAGGCGTACACGCCGGAATTGTAGGCATAGGTCTTGGGGTCCTGCGTATATGTTCCGAAATAGATTTTGTGGTCGTAATACATAATGGGAGAGGCAATCTGCTGTGCGGACGAACCGTATGCAATGGTATCGCTCTGCCATACGGGGGAAAGGCTGTCCATATCGAATGCGGAAATCCGCACGCCGACGGATGTTTGCTGCGGCACGAAAATCTTGCCGTCGCCGCAGGCGATTTGCGAATTATAGAGCGGGATATCCTTGCAGGAAGCGGATGCCAAAGTCTTACCGGTTTGTGCGTCCAGTTTTAAAAGTGTGCCGCTGGACAGAGTCATGTATAGGGAATTGCCAACGGCAATTGGGGTGCCGCAGGCGTTGCTTTCCATTTTCATTCCATTGTATTCGCTGGTCGTACTATGTTTTATTGACCACAGCAGCTTCGCGTCCGACGGATTTACCGGGGTTTTGGCGGCGGTAATGCCGGGGGTTTTCGGGGAACCTAAAAACTGCGGCCAATCCTGCGCGCTTTGCGCCGCGGCGCAGGCAGGAATGGAGAACATAAGTGTAATGGCGCATAGCGCCGATCGAATTCTTTTGGATTTCATGGTCATCCCTCCGACGAAATTATAACACATGCTTTTTATTATGATGGAATTGTTCCGGTATTTCAAGCAAAATAAACCATACAGCGGAAAAAGCCTCTGAAATATAAAGGACGCGGCCTGTCAGACAAACCGCGCCCTTTATATAGGAAGATATGTAAAGATCTTGTACTTAAAAAAGAAACGGGAATCCTGTATCCTGATTCCGTCCGCGGGCTGAAAGCCTTGGGCGGATAAGGAAGAAAATAAGAAGGCTTAGATTACGCTGAAAAGCAGATCACCGTAGGTCGGGTAAGGCCAGTATTTTCTGCCGACCAGGCTTTCGATTTCATCCGCAATCGCGCGGGCATCCTCCATCTGGGCAAAAACCGTATTGCGGTAAAACTGTGCCTGCTCTGAAACATCCTTGAATTCTTTTTCCGGTTCTACGGAGCTTTCCAGCACAATGGTTTTTTTGTACAGCTCGGAGCTGAGCGTAGAAAGCTTCTTCAGAAGCGTTTCTTCCAGCTCACAGCAGATGTCTGCGCAGAGCTGTTTTTTATTGATGGCCTCCTTGCTGATGTCCTTCATGTACGAGCATGCCGCCGGGAGGATGTCCTTTTTCACCATATCCACCATCGTCAATGCTTCAATATGGATTTGCTTACAGTAATTCTCAAGCTGTATTTCGTAGCGGGAGTGGATTTCTGTTTTAGAGAATACCCCGTGCTTTTCAAACAGTTTTACATTTGCGTCGCTGATATAGTAAGGCAGGGCGTCCGCTGTGGAACGCAGGTTTAAAAGTCCGCGCCTTTTCGCTTCTTCCACCCATTCGTCGGAATAATTGTTGCCGTTAAAGATGATGCGCTTGTGCTCTTTCACAGTCTTCCGAATCAGTTCCGTCAATGTGCTGTTGAAATCCTCCGCTTTCTCAAGCTCGTCTGCAAAATCGCACAGTGCGTCCGCAATAATGGTGTTGAGCATGATGTTCGGGCAGGCGATGGAAACGGTGGAGCCGAGCATGCGGAATTCAAATTTATTGCCGGTAAAGGCAAACGGGGAGGTGCGGTTGCGGTCGGTGGAATCCTTCGGGAAGGTCGGCAGGACGTCCACGCCGATTTTCATGAAGGCTTTGTCCTGCTGCTTATAAGCCGTACCGTCTTCAATGGATTTCAGAACGCCCATCAGATCGTCGCCGATAAACATGGAAACAATAGCCGGAGGCGCTTCGTTTGCCCCCAAACGGTGGTCGTTTCCGGCGCTGGCGACGGAAATGCGGAGCAGATCCTGATGTTCGTCAACTGCCTTGATAATCGCGGCGAGGAAAAGCAGGAATTGTGCGTTTTCACGCGGGGAGTCGCCCGGTTCCAGGAGGTTCACGCCGGTGTCGGTCGAAATGCTCCAGTTATTGTGCTTGCCGCTTCCGTTTACGCCGGCAAACGGTTTTTCGTGGAGCAGGCAGGTAAGGTTGTGCTTTGCGGCGACCTTTTTCATGATTTCCATGGTGAGCTGGTTCTGGTCGGTGGCAACATTGGCAGTCGTAAAAATGGGAGCGAGTTCATGTTGGGAAGGGGCAGCTTCATTATGCTTTGTTTTGGCAAAGATACCGAGCTTCCAAAGCTCTTCATCCAGTTCCTTCATATAAGCGGATACTCTCGGCTTAATCACGCCGAAATAGTGATCTTCAAGCTCCTGTCCCTTCGGGGGTTTCGCGCCGAACAGCGTTCTGCCGGTGAAAATCAGGTCTTTGCGCTTCTCATACATTGCCTTGTCAATCAGGAAATACTCCTGTTCCGAGCCGACGGTGGTAATGACGCGGTTTGCATCGGTGTTCCCGAAAAGCCGTAAAATGCGCATAGCCTGCTTGTTGATGGCGTTCATGGAGCGCAGAAGGGGAGTCTTCTTATCCAGCGCTTCCCCGCCGTAGGAGCAGAACGCCGTGGGGATGCATAGGGTGCCGTCCTTGATGAAAGCATTGCTCGTTGGGTCCCAGGCTGTGTAGCCCCTTGCTTCGAAGGTGGCGCGAAGCCCGCCGGACGGGAAGCTCGAAGCGTCCGGTTCGCCTTTAATCAGCTCCTTGCCGGAAAATTCCATGATCACCTTGTCGTTTTCGACCGGATAAATAAAGCTGTCGTGTTTTTCTGCAGTAATCCCGGTCATCGGCTGGAACCAATGCGTAAAATGCGTAGCCCCCTTTTCAACAGCCCATTCCTTCATTGCATTCGCAACTACGTTCGCCACGCTGGGGTCCAGCGGCTTTCCCTCTTCCCTGGTTTTTTTCAGAGCTTTATACGTTTCCTTAGGCAGCTTTTCCTTCATTACCGTGTCATTGAAAACCAGGCTGCCGAACATTTCAGGAACATTGCTCATGAATATCACTCCCTGCATAAATTTCAAAAAAATAAAGAGGCGCCATAGGGCCAAACCCTACAGCGCCTTTGCTGTCATGCGTTTATTATATGACAGCCGAGGACGGATGTCAACTTGAAAATGAAAATTTGCAAGATTTAATTATTTTTCATGCAAAATTGATTTAGAACAGGCCTTTTTATGGCAAATTGCAACAAATTGCAATTCGAAAAACGGGACGGAGCTTGAATTTGATATTCCGGTGCTGGCGTCCGGCTCGAAATAAAAAAGTACCATTCGGAAACCCGGACGGTACTTTTTTGACAATTCAAATCTGCGGAGCTTTATGTTCCATTCATGTATGCTACGTTTCCACTTAAAGTTTTGCAAGGGATTGTTCAATGTCAGCGAGAATATCTTCCGCATTTTCAATGCCGACCGACATCCGGATCATATCGGGACCGATACCGGCCTCTTTCAACTGTTCGTCGCTGAGCTGGCGGTGCGTGGTGCTTGCCGGGTGCAGAACGCAGGTGCGCAGGTCCGCCACATGAATGACGATGGAGGCGAGTTGTAAACCTTCCATGAATTTTGCCGCCGCTTCCCTGCCGCCCTTCACGCCGAAGGAGATAACGCCGCAGGTGCCGTTTGGCATATAGTTTTTCGCAAGGGCATAGTACTTGCTGCTCTTTAAGCCTGGATAATTCACCCATGCGATTTTCTCGCTCTTTTCCAGATACTCCGCGACGGCAAGCGCGTTTTTGCAATGCCGCTCCATGCGGACGCCCAGCGTTTCCAGCCCAAGGTTGAGCAGGAAGGCGTTGGTCGGGCTTGCCTGCGCGCCCAGGTCGCGCATCAGGTGCGCGCGGGCCTTTGTAATGTAAGCCGCTTTGCCGAATTGCTGGGTATAAATTATTCCGTGATAGGATTCGTCCGGTTCCGTCAGGCAGGGGAATTTCCCGTTGTTCCAATCGAAATTGCCGCTGTCCACAATGGCACCGCCAACCTGAACGGCGTGACCGTCCATGTATTTTGTTGTGGAGTGCGTTATAATATCTGCCCCGAAGGCAAAGGGGTGGCAGTTCACCGGAGTGGGGAAGGTATTGTCGACAATCAAAGGTACGCCGTGCGCATGCGCCGTCTTTGCAAACATTTCCAAATCGGTAACTGTTAAAGACGGATTGGAAAGCGTTTCGGCGAAGACGCAGCGCGTGTTGGGCTTGAACGCGGCGTTCAGTTCCTCCTCGGAACAGTCGGGGGGAAGAAATGTAAATTCAATCCCCATTTCCTTCATGGTTTTATAAAAGAGGTTAAAGGTACCGCCGTAAATAGCGCTGGAGCTTACGACATGGTCGCCGGCGTGGCAGATGTTGAAAACGGATATCAGAGAGGCTGCCTGCCCGGAGGAGGTCAGCATCGCACCAACACCGCCTTCCAGCGCCGCGATTTTCTTCTCGACTGCGTCAATGGTCGGGTTTCCCAGACGTGTATAAAAGAAGCCGTCGGCTTTCAAATCAAACAACTCGCCGAGCGTCTGCGCACTGTCATATCGGAAGGTCGTGCTCTGAACAATCGGCAGTACGCGCGGAGCGCCGTTTTCCGGCTCGTAACCGGCGTGGATACACCTTGTGTCAATGTGATACTGGCTCATTTTCAATCTCCTTTATTATTATCATCTTATCTGGTGAAAAAGGCTTTTAAGGCTTCCGCAGCCCAATCTGCGAAAGCAACCACACCCCAGACTAAAAATATAAACACAATCGCGGAAACAGCCCGGATAAAAAAGCGTTTTCCCGCGCTCATTTCCTCCGGTGCGGATTCCGGAATATCCGTACTTCCCGTTTTATCCGCAGGCTTATGAAGCTCAGCGTCGGAAGCGTCCAAAATTCCAATGCCGCGGAGAATGTCTTCGCAGGCATGCAGTTCCCCGTACCGTACAAAAAAATTTATGTCGGTATTTGAGGGCTTCCCCACAATTGTGGAGGGCGGGCCGCCGATACCGCGGCTGCGTTCTTCAAATACAACGCCTTTATCCCGGAAAGCGGCGCGGATCATCCCGGCTTTTTCTTCGGAAGCCGTCATAAGAAGCACCGGATCATCCTGTTCCGGCGTCCTGAGTTTTTTGGAGCTGCATACCGGGCAGCGCCGCATCTCATCTTTTACAAGCAATTGGCATTTGGAACAATACAGCATAATTTCACTTCCGTTTCTTTGCCTTTTATCATAACATATTTCCTTATCTTATTACAAGAAACATGAATAAATATTATCCGTTTCCCAGTAGGCCCGGCTGCATTTGCCTGCCCTACAGCGCGCAGAGCGCGGCGGCCGGAATCAGGCTGAAGTCCGCGACGACGGAGGACGGCTTGTTTTCCGGGTCATCCTGCCGCATCGGGACAAAATAAATGTTTTTGCAGTTTAACAGCCTTCCGATGTTCTGGGCCGAAGCCGCGAGCGCGTCGTTCGTCGCCGGGGCCAGCAGCACCGGGCGGCCGATGCGCAGGTGGGACTTCACCGCCATGGTTACGCTTGTATCGGTAATTCCGTTTGCAATTTTCGCAAGGGTGTTCCCGGTGCAGGGAGCGACGATCAGCAGGTCAAGCATTTTTTTTGGACCGATCGGTTCGGTATCAACGATTGTTTTCAGAACCTTCCTTCCGCAGATGTCTTCGATTTCCCAGATGAAATCATCCGCTTTGCCGAAACGCGTGTCTGTTGTCGCGGCGTTTTGCGACATGATCGGCAAAATGGCGTACCCCGCTTCGGCAAGCCCCCGCATCTGTTCGATCGCTTTCGAGAAAGTGCAGAAGGAGCCGCATAGAGCGTATCCTATTCTCATGCTATCCATTCCCTACTCCTCCATAATGTTGTATATGGTCGATTTAATGATTTCTCCCGCCGCCTTCGGCGCCACCTTTCCGGGAAGGGAGAGGGCATGAACCGCTTTGATGCCGAGATTTTCAGCAGATTCAAAATCAACGCCTCCCGGCTGGGATGCAAGGTCGATAATCAAGGGCTTTGTGCGCAGTTTGGAAAGCAGACGCCGGTTAAAGATCATGGCGGGAACGGTATTAAAAATCACGTCGTATTGTTCCTTCTCGCAGATATTGTCCGTAAAAACGGCGGTGTATCCGTATGCTTCAATCCAGGCAATGTCCTTATGCTTTCTGGCGCTTACCGTTACGGACGCGCCGATGCCGCGCAGCATCCAGGCAAGAACCTTCCCGATCCTTCCGTAACCGACAACCAGGCATTTGCTGCCGTTGATGGTTCCGGGATATTCGCGCATGGCGATTTCGATTGCTCCTTCGGCTGCCGGTACTGCGTTTCGAATGGTAAATTCCTCCCGGTTGTAATAATCGTAAATATCAATGGAGTCCCAGACTTCGCTTGTTTGGATCAGCTTTCCGATCATGCCCCCGTAAACCTGTTTTCCGCGCATAAGCTCTGCAAAGCTGTCGTTCAGCTCTATTTTTTCTTGACAGTACGGTGTGTTCAGGTGCAGCCCGTTGGTTGTAACGGGGAGGGGCAGAATCAAATTTTCGCAATGGGCCGTTGTCTCTTCCAGTCCCGCCTTTTTGACATCCCTTGAAAATTCAACGTTGTCAAATCCGAAAGCATATACGGTGTAACCGTCCGATGCGATGGATTCGGCCAGCGCAATCTGTCGTTTGTCTCCGCCTAGAACGCCAAAACTATTTATATCAATCATCTTTCAGACCTCCGAAATCTTCTTTCCTTTATACTATGGGAGTAGAACGGTCAGTGTGATATTCCGGCGAATCAATATTTTTTGTTGCAAATATTCAAAAATATGTTTATTATAAACGGGTATGGCAATATAATAGAAAGAATAAAAGACATTTCGAATACGTTAAGTAAAGAAAGCAGCCCTGAGGCACATGGCTGCCTCTGTTCGGTTTTCCAATATTTGCCAGATTGCTACATAACGGCAGACTGTAAACATATAATACTATTTAAGGAGCAATTCGAAGATGGAATATCATGACGAATTATCAGATGTGAAAAAAATACATTTTGTCGGAATCGGCGGTTCCGGGATGTGCCCGCTGGCCGAAATTCTGCACAGCAGGGGATTCGAACTGACCGGGTCGGATACGAATGAATCCGATACGCTTGCCCGGGTCCGTTCCTACGGAATTCCCGTTTTCATGGGGCATCGGGCCGAAAATATCGGCGACGCCGATATGGTTGTTTATACGGCGGCTGTAAAGGACGATAATCCGGAGCTGGTGGCCGCGCGCGCGAAAGGGATTCCGACCGTGGAGCGCTCCGTTATGCTGGGAATCGTTACCCGGCGTTATCCGCATCCGGTGGCGGTTTCCGGTACACATGGAAAAACGACGACCACCGCGATGATCACCCAGATCCTGCTGGACGCCGGGAAGGATCCTTCCGCCGTTATCGGCGGGAAGCTGCCCTTGATCGGCGGGAACGGCCGTGTCGGCAATTCCGGTACGATTGTCTGTGAAGCCTGCGAATATGTGGATAAGTTTCTGCAACTGCATCCGGAGGTTTCCGTAATTCTGAACGTGGACGCCGACCATCTCGATTATTTCGGGACGGTGGAGAATATCATCAAGTCGTTTCGCCGGTTCGCAAAGCAGACTTCCAAAACGCTGATTGTTAACGGGGACGACGAAAACTCCATGAAGGCGGTGGAAGGCCTTGGGCACGCGTCCGTTGTCACATTCGGCTTGGATGCGAAGAATGATTTTCACGCGGAGAATATAGCGGACACGAAAGAAGCAAGAGAAAGCTTTAGTGTTGTAAAGAACGGAAAAAAAGTCGCGGACGTACAAC
>JAAYWU010000035.1 GCA_012516295.1 Clostridiales bacterium
ACCAGCTTGGAAGGCTGGAGTTCTACCACTGAACTACACTCGCATTTTAGCGACGGCTATTATTTTAGCATAGTTCAGTGGCAAATGTCAATACGAAATTCAATATTCCTTCATTTATTTTAAAACATCCAGCCGAATTGCGTTTGAATCATCGACAGTAACCGAAATACCGGTAATCGCATCCGCGTAATTTTCTACAATCAGGGACGCGATTCGATCCTCTACCTCGCGGCGAATCAAATTGCGAAGATCTCTGGCGCCGCTCTTTTTGCCGAAAGCATGTTCCGCCAGCCACCGGGTGGCCTTGTCGTCATAAACCAAACGGATGCCACGTTCTTTCAGGGAATCCACATACTCATCCAGCATGAGATGGGAAATCTTCTCATAATCGTCTACATCCAGCGCACGGAATACGATGATTTCATCCACACGGCTCAAAAATTCGGGGCGCAAAAAGTCCGACAGCGCCTTCAAGGCCTTTTCACGGGTACCATCGGATTCGTTCTTGGCAAACCCGAGCGTCCCTTCCTTTTTCTCGCTGCCCGCGTTGGAAGTCATCACGATGACCGTATTCTCAAAGTTAACGGAACGGCCGTGCGCGTCGGTAATATGGCCTTCATCGAGTATTTGCAGAAGGATGTTCATCACATCCGGGTGCGCTTTCTCGATTTCATCAAAGAGCAGGACGGAGTACGGGCGGCGGCGTACCTTTTCGGTAACCTGCCCGGCTTCGTCATAACCGACGTAGCCCGGAGGCGAACCGATAATCCGGGAAACCGAATGTTTCTCCATAAATTCGGACATATCGAGCCGTATAAGCGTCTCTGGCGTGTCAAAAAGCTCTTTGGAGAGTACTTTAACCAATTCGGTCTTTCCAATGCCTGTGGGGCCTACAAAGATAAAGGAGGCCGGCCTGCGGCGGGGGCTGATCTGCACCCTGCTGCGGCGGATTGCCGCGGCAACAGCCTTAACGGCTTCCTGCTGGCCGATGACCTTGGAATTGAGGACATCCTCAAGATTGGAAAGCTTTTTCAGCTCATTTTCCTGTATCTTACTGGCGGGGATACCCGTCCAAAGCTCGATCACCCGGGCGATATCCCTTTCCTCCACGTCCGCGCCGAGCGCTTTGGGGGCCAGTTCCTTTGTTTTTTCCTCAAGGCGGGAAATATCCGTACGAATGACGGCCAATTTTTCGTAATCCGGCTGCACATCCTCCGCAGTCAATTCCTCTTCCTCTTCCCGCAGCTTTTCCAGCTCAAAGTTCGCCGCGTCGTAATCCGCCATCGACACATTGCGCAGAGCGGCGCAGGCACAGGATTCGTCGAGAAGGTCAATCGCCTTGTCGGGGAGAAAACGGTCGTTGATATATCGTTCGGAAAGGATAACCGCCTTGCGCACAATCTGCTCCGATACATGCACGCGGTGGTATGCTTCGTAATAGGATTTGATTCCCATCAGCACATCGACCGTCTCTTCAATGGAAGGTTCGGCAATGGTTACCGGCTGGAAACGCCGTTCCAGAGCCGCGTCCTTTTCAAT
>JAAYWU010000036.1 GCA_012516295.1 Clostridiales bacterium
CATAGTTTTTATAGTTGGGATATGGAAAAAAGAGAGAATGTATATTATTTGGAATATTTCTGCCTGCAAAGTATGGAAATTTTCACCATAATGTGTTAAAATAATATCAAAGTAGATCGGAGAAACCGATCTTGGAACAGGAGGATTTCATTATGACTGCAATTGCGCAAAAACGTTTTTCAACAAAAACGCTTACGGTTACCGCCGTAATGGTCGCGCTGACCTTGATTTTGGCGTTCACTCCTATCGGAATGATCCGCCTGCCGCTGGTCAGCATCACCATAGCGCACGTTCCAGCCATTATTGGCGCGCTGGTGCTGGGGCTTTCCGAAGGCTTCGTCGTGGCGCTGACATTCGGGTTTTCCAGTCTTTTTCTGGCAATTAGTGCGCCGGGCTCCATACTGGATCCGTTTTTTGTGAACCCCCTGATATCGGTGCTGCCCAGAGCGCTGATTCCGGTAACGGCGTACTTTACGTATAAGGGGCTGCACAAGGCGTTGAAAAACCTGCGCCAGGGGGAAAACATCGCCATCATCCTCGCGGCGGTGGTCGGGAACCTTACCAACACGTTCGGCGTTTACTTCATGCTGTACATAATTTATGCCCAGCAGATTTTTGAAAAATCGGGAAAACCCGCGCTGAGCCTGATTCTTACGGCGATTTCAACGACGACGCTTTATAAAACGATCGGCGTAGTGCTGATTATATTCCCGATTGTGAAAGCTCTTCAGCGCTTTCAGCGTTCCGGCCGGTAACCGGTTTTTGTTTCAGACGCAGGAGGGCACAGCTTTCCGGTTCCAGAAAGAGCGCGTTGTTTGCGTCGGGCGCCGGGCCGATTAACGGTTCCGCGTATCGCCATTCGTACGGCACGGAGATACTGCGGCCTTCCGGGCCCGCGTTCAGCGCGCAGAGGAGGCTGTCGTTTTCATCCTTACGGATATACGCAAGGCAATGGTCGATGGAAACGAGCGGATGGAATGAGCCTTCCTTCAAGCAGGAGCAGGCGCCGCGGATTGCGCCGAGCTTCCGGTACCATTCGATCAGCTCTGTTTCCTCGTTCCCCCACGGGTAGCACGCGCGGTTGAACGGGTCGCGGTAGCCCTCCATTCCGGCTTCGTCGCCGTAATAAATGCAGGGTACGCCGGGCAGGGTGAACTGCATCAGGGAAGCAAGGCGCATCATCCGGAGCCCGCGCCTGCGGCGCTCTTTGGAAAGGTGGGTGGCGCTCTGCCAGCGGCGCCCGTGCCCGCCCAGCGGTTCGCCCGCAAGGACGGTAAGCGCGCGTTCGGTGTCGTGGGTGCCGATATGGTTCATCAAAAGCCGGATGACCTGCGGCGGGTAGTTTTCGAGCACCGTCAGAATAATTTCCATCATATCGGCGGGGTTTGCGCCCGTAAGGAAACCCAGAATCGCGTTTCGGAACGGGTAGTTCATGACGCTGTCAAGCTGATTGCCCCAGAAATACCGGCGCCTTTTCCCGTACGCCATTTTATTGGACGCGTCTTCCCAGACTTCGCCCAGAATCAGCGCGTCGTTGTCGCGGGTTTTTGCCGCGACGCGCAGCCGCTCGAGAAACGCGTCCGGAAGCTCGTCGGCAACGTCCAGCCGCCAGCCGGCCGCGCCCAAATTGAGCCATTTTTTAATAATCCCGTCGCGCCCGTTGATGTATTCATTGTACTGCGGGTTCAGTTCGTTCACGCTCGGCAGCGTGACAAAATTCCACCAGCATTCGTACTGGTCGGGCCAGTTGCGGAAGGTGTACCACGGGAAATAGGGCGAATTCTTGGAATTATACGCGCCTTTTTCCGCGTAGCGGTTATACCGGTTAAAATAAACGCTGTCGCTTCCGGTGTGGTTGAAAACGCCGTCCAGAATCACGCGGATTCCCATTCGGCGCGCGGCGGTGCACAGGTGCGAAAAGTCTTTCTCGTCCCCCAAAAGCGGGTCGATTTTGGAATAGTCCGCGGTATCGTAACGGTGGTTGGAGTGCGATTCAAAAATCGGATTCAGGTAGATGCAGGTTACGCCGAGGGATTTCAGGTAGCCGAGCTTTTCCTCAATTCCGCGAAGGTCGCCGCCGAAATAATCGCTGTTTGTGATCTTTCCGTCTTCGTCCGGCTCCCAATCGGGTGTTTCGTTCCAGTTTTCGTGCAGCTTACGGTCGGCGGGCACGCCGGTTTTCGGTTTGTCCGAACGGGCAAAGCGGTCCGGGAAAATCTGGTACATAATGCCGCCGGCAAGCCAGTCGGGCGTTTTGAAGTTCCGGTCGTAAACAGAAAGCTGCCACACGCGGGCGGACTCCTGAAGAACGCCTTCGCCGCCGAAGCCGCGCGTCATTTTCAGCGTTCCGCGCCAGGTGTCCACGCTGAACCAATAGAAATACAGCCCCGGGTCATTGGGGCAGAAATGGCATTCCCACCATTCGTAATTGTCGCCGTTCATGCCGCACCAGAACATGCCGAGGACCTGCTCCCCGCCGGTCTGGTCGTTCCGCACAATCAGGCGCGCGGCGCTGCAATGCAGGTCGCGGGGCATAGTGATTTTAAAATGAACCGGAATTCCGTTTTGAACCGCCCCGGTGGGGCAACGGTATACCGGATTACGGGAATTAAACATGAAAATTCCTCCAAGCGAATCAAAAGGGCGGGCCAAAACCCGCCCTTTTTAGAATACCCATTTTTTGAGAATGTCATAACAGCTGTCTGCCAAACAGGTTTACTTCCGAGCAGAGGAGTGTTTTGCGGCCCCTTTCTCCGGTACGGGCTCGGCGTTCCAGATTTGGCCGGCGTATTCCCGTATTGCGCGGTCGGCGGCGAAGCGCCCCGCGTTTGCCGTATTGATCAGGCACATGCGGCTCCAGTTGTACCGGTCGCCATAAAGGGCTTCCGCTTTTTTCTGCGCCCGGGCGTAGGAATCAAAGTCGGCGAGAACCATGTAGGGGTCGATGTTCAGAAGCGAATCGGCAATATCGCTGAAGGATACGCCCGAAAAGCCGTCGTTGAGCGCGTCCACCGCTTTCCGGATGACCGGATTGCTGTTAAAGAACGTGCGGGGATTGTAATTGCGCTTTAATGCCTCTACCTCCGGGGTGGTCATGCCGAACAGGATGATGTTGTCGTCCCCGACGGAGTCGTGGATTTCCACGTTCGCGCCGTCGAGCGTGCCG
>JAAYWU010000037.1 GCA_012516295.1 Clostridiales bacterium
ATATTATAGAATTTTTGCCGGAACCCGTCAAGAAATTTTAGCGAACTAAATTGCTAAATTATTGCCGGTTCTTTCCCGTTTTTTCGTTACTGCTGATGAGATTTGTGCCCCTGCCCGAACCCCCGGCTTTGCCGCGGGCAAAAAGAAAGCCGTTCGCTTTGGTTCCCGGCGGATTTGCATTTGATTAAGAATAACAATTTCTGCAATAATTAATCCGCTTTCCGGGAATTATAGAGGAAGATTATCATGAAAAACGAGGGCTGAAATCCATGAATAAAAAATTCAGCAGAAAGCATCTGGTCTTTATGTCGCGTGGGAATATTATCGGCTCGGGCCTGTTCCTTGGAAGTTCCACGGTTTTGTCCGTCGCGGGGTCGGCCGCGATTCTTTCGTATCTTCTCGGCGGGTTCATCATGGCGCTGGAGGTCATGTTCATTACGGAAATGTGCGTCATCCGTCCGGCGCCGGGCGCGTTCCGGGTTCACGCTTCCGAAATCTTCGGGCCGTGGATCGGCTTTGTGAACGGCTGGATGTTCTGGTTCAGCGGCGGTCTGGGCATGGCGAGCGAAGTTGCCGCGGCCGCTGTTTTCACGCGCTTTTGGTTCCCGAACGTGCCGCTTTGGATATTCTGCCTCGTCTATGCGGTCGTCATGACGGGGATTAACCTGAAGGATGTAAGGGGATTAAGCGAAATCGAAATGATTCTGGCTTCGGTAAAGGTGATCGCGCTGGTTTTCTTCATCCTTTTCGGTTTTTCCGTTCTGCTCGGGTTCGTCCCGGGCTTCTCCCCGGTGAACCGCCCGTTTGCGTCGTGGGAAAGCTTCCTGCCGAAGGGCGCAAACGGCGTGTTCGCTTCCATGATTATGGTGATGTTTTCCTTTACGGGAACGGGGATTATCGGCCTTGCCATCGCGGAAACCGAAGATCCGGCCCGAAATGCGCCCGCCGCGATTTTTATTATTAATGCCGTTGTGATTCTGCTTTACGGCCTTTCCGCGCTTTTCCTCGTTTTGCTGATTCCGTGGGATACGCTGTCCCCGACGGTCAGCCCGTTTGTCACTGTCCTAAACCGTTTGAAAATCCCGTTTTCCGACAGCGTTCTGAACTTTATTGTCCTGTCCGCCGCGCTCTCCGGGTTGAATTCCTCGATGTACAGCTCGTCCCGCATGCTGAATTCCCTCAGTCGCGACCGGCAGGCCCCGGCGGTTTTTCTGAAAAGCAACAAAAACGGCGTGCCGGTTTACGCGCTGGTTGTAAGCAGCGCGGCGCTGCTTCTTACAGCGGTTTTATCGTACTGGCTGCCGCAAAAGGTTTTTGTCCTGCTTGCGACCGCCAGCGGCTTTCTGGCGATGTTCAACTGGCTGACGATTTCCGTCACCCACTATTTTTACCGCAGAAAAACGCTTCGGGAAAATCCGGAAAAGCTGCGCTACAAAGCGCCGGGCTATCCCTTTACTTCCTTCTTGGAAGCGCTGCTGATCCTGGCGGTTCTGGCAACATCGCCGTTTTACCAGGGGCAGGTGTCCGCGCTGGTCTGCGGGGTTGTCCTTTTTGCAGCGCTGATTCTGTGCTATTTGGTCTTGAAAAAATTAAACATTTTAACCTGAATTTTCAAAGAAAAGAAAGTACTTGTTTTCTTTTCCTCTCTTTCCTTTGTTTCCATCCGTTGCAGCACGATTCCGGGCAGCATTACACAAAATTTCCGCCGAAATCAGATTGTCAAAGCATTGACAAAAAAATAACAATATGATATATTTTTAACATTAAATATTATACGGCGGCATAGCCCGTCAGCTCCAGTAGGGATAAATTATATGAGAGGAGAGTTCCAATTGGAATCGGTGTGTGACGTAATCCAATTAGACAAGATACTTGAAAAGTATCAGTATGATCCCGGAAGCATTATTGCCATTCTTCAAGATACACAGGAGGTGTATCATTATCTTCCCCGGTGCGTTTTTCCCTATTATTCGAGCAAGCTGGGAATCAGCGAAGCGCAGATTTTCAGCATAGCGACTTTCTATGAGAATTTTTCGCTGGAACCAAAGGGAAAATATGTCATTAAAGTTTGCGACGGAACCGCTTGCCATGTCCGAAAGTCGATGGCTATTCTCGAGCAGCTCCGCAGCGAACTGGGGCTTTCCCCTTCCAAAAAAACGACGGACGACCTTCTTTTTACGGTGGAAACCGTTTCCTGCCTTGGCGCCTGCGGGCTTGCCCCGACATTGACGGTGAACGATAAGGTAATGGGAATGATGTCTCCGGATAAAGTGAAGGAGCTTCTGACAGGGCTGAAGGAGGGAACAATCGATGCTTAAATCCCGTGAAGATTTGCAAAACCTCCGTGCGCTCTACAAGGCGCGGCTGGACCGCCAGAAAGTAAAAATCCTGATCTGTGCCGGAACCGCCTGCGTAGCAAACGGTTCGCTGAAACTGTACGACACCTTTATGAAGCTGATTAAGGAAAAGGGAATCAACTGCGTGGTTGACCTGGAGCATGAGCCGGAAGGCGACCCCATCGGCGTGAAAAAGAGCGGATGCCACGGCTTCTGCGAAATGGGCCCGCTGGTACGCATTGAGCCGAAAGGCTACCTGTACGTAAAAGTAAAGCCCGAAGACTGCGAAGAGATTCTGGAAGCCAGCGTAGTCGGCGATACCTGTGTGGAACGGCTCACGTACCACAAAGGGAACGAATCCCATAAGCATCAGGAATCCATTCCGTTCTATAAATTGCAAAAGCGCGTGGTGCTGGAGCATTGCGGTCAGATTGACGCAACCTCCATCGGCGAGTACATAGCAAAAGACGGCTACACCGCGTTGGAAAAGGCGCTGTTTGATATGACGCCGGAAGAAGTGCTGCGCGAAGTTGAAATTTCCAACCTTCGCGGGCGCGGCGGCGGCGGATTCCCGACCGCGCGCAAATGGTCGCAGGTAAAGCGGCAGAAGGCGAAGGACAAATACATTGTCTGTAACGGCGACGAGGGCGACCCCGGCGCATTTATGGACCGCAGCGTGATGGAGAGCGACCCCCACAAGATGCTGGAAGGCATGATCCTCGCGGCTTATGTCTGCGGCGCGAAGCAGGGCTATATCTATGTCCGCGCGGAGTATCCGCTCGCGGTAAAGCGCCTTGGCATCGCCATTGAGCAGGCGCGCGAGCTCGGTATCCTGGGCGACCATATTTTAGGAACCGACCTTTGCTTCGATATAAAAATCAGCCGCGGCGCGGGCGCGTTCGTCTGCGGCGAAGGCAGCGCGCTGACCGCTTCCATTGCGGGCAAGCGCGGCATGCCGCGCGTAAAGCCGCCCCGTACGGTGGAGCATGGTCTTTACAACAGCCCGACGGTATTGAACAACGTGGAAACCTACGCGAATGTTCCGGCGATTGTCCTGAACGGCGGGCAATGGTTCCGTTCCATCGGCCCGGAAAACAGCCCGGGAACCAAAGCGTTCGCCCTGACCGGAAACATTGTGAACACCGGCCTGATTGAAGTGGCGATGGGTACCACCCTGCGCGAAATCATCTACGATATCGGCGGCGGCATGCGCGAGGGTGCGGAATTCAAAGCCGTACAGATCGGCGGCCCTTCCGGCGGATGCCTTACAAAGGAACACCTTGACCTGCCGCTGGACTTTGACAACCTGAAAAAGGTCGGCGCCATGATCGGCTCCGGCGGGCTGGTTGTTATGGATGAACACACCTGTATGGTGGAGGTTGCCCGCTTCTTCATGAGCTTTACCCAGAATGAATCCTGCGGAAAATGCGTGCCCTGCCGCGAAGGCACCAAGCGCATGCTGGAAATTCTGGAACGGATTGTCGCCGGAAACGGCCAGCCGGGCGACGTTGAGCTGCTGGAAGAGCTTGCGGAAACCATTTCGGCAACCGCGCTGTGCGGCCTGGGCAAATCCGCGGCGCTGCCGGTGCTCAGCACGATTAAGTATTTCCGCGACGAGTACGAAGCGCATATCAACGACAAGGTCTGCCCGACGAAAAACTGCCAGAAGCTGAGAAAGATTTACATAGATCCCGCCCTGTGCAAGGGCTGTTCGAAGTGCGCCAGAAATTGTCCCGCCGGGGCGATTACCGGGCAAATCAAATCGCCGTTCGTCATCGACAGCGCAAAGTGCGTGAAGTGCGGCGCGTGCGTCAGCGCCTGCGCGTTCCATGCGGTAAAGGAGGATTAATGAAATGAGCAGAGATTTTGTAATGGTTGACAATATTCCCGTGGCAATCGAAGGCGAGAAAAACCTGCTCAGCCTGATCCGCAAGGCGGGCATTGAGCTGCCAACTTTTTGCTATCATTCCGAACTGTCCGTATACGGCGCCTGCCGTATGTGCATGGTTGAAAATAAATGGGGCGGTATGGAAGCCGCATGTTCCACTCCGCCGAAGGCCGGCATGGTGATTTACACCAATACGCCGAAGCTCCGCCGGTACCGCAAAATGATTCTGGAGCTTCTGCTGTCCAACCACTGCCGCGACTGCACCACCTGTGAGAAAAACGGCGAGTGCAAGCTGCAGGAGCTTGCGGAGCGCTTCGGAATCAAGCGCGTCCGCTTCCAGAATACGGCGGATCAGCCGAAGTTGGACGATTCTTCCCCGTGCATTGTGCGCGATACCAATAAATGCATCCTCTGCGGCGACTGTGTGCGTATGTGCAACGAAGTGCAGAACGTCGGCGCCATCGACTTTATGTCGCGCGGAGCGAAAATGACGGTCAGCACCGCGTTCCATATTCCGCTTGCGGAATCCAACTGCGTGGGCTGCGGCCAATGCGCCGCCGTCTGCCCGACGGGCGCGATTGTGGTAAAGAAGGAAACAGATCAGGTCTGGGCCGCGCTCAACGATAAAAAGACCAAAGTTGTGGTTCAGATTGCCCCCGCCGTGCGTGTGGGCCTTGGCGGAAAGCTGGGGCAGAAGGCCGGAGAAGACTTAATGGGCAAGATCGTCGCCGCGCTCAAGCGCATGGGTGCGGACGAAGTGTACGACACCGCGACCGGCGCGGATTTAACCGTAATGGAGGAAGCAAACGAGTTCATTGAGCGTTTGGAAAGCGGGGAAAACCTGCCGCTGTTCACCTCCTGCTGCCCGGCGTGGATTCAGTACGTGGAAAAGAAGCATCCGGAGCTGCTCCCCAATGTTTCCACCTGCCGCTCGCCGATGGAAATGTTCGGTTCCGTTCTGAAAGAGGAAAACAAGCACTCCCGCCGCAAGACCGTGGTCGTGGCGATTATGCCCTGCACCGCGAAAAAGTTCGAGGCGGCAAGGGAGGAATTCAAGGAAAACGGCGTGCCGTATATCGATTACGTCCTTACCACACAGGAATTAATCCAGATGATTAAGGAATCCGGTATCTATTTCTCCGAGCTGGAGTCCGAAGCAATCGATATGCCGTTTGGCGACAAGAGCGGCGCGGGCGTAATCTTCGGCGTGACCGGCGGTGTTACGGAAGCGGTTATCCGCCGCCTGGCCGAGGATAAGTCCAGCGCAGAGCTTCGTTCCATCGCGTTCAACGGCGTGCGTGGAATGCAGGGCTTGAAGGAAACGACCGTCCAATACGGCGAACGCGAGCTGAAAATCGCCATTGTCAGCGGCCTGCAGAACGCGGAGGACCTGATTCAGCGCATGAAGAGCGGCGAAACGCATTACGATTTCGTAGAAGTCATGGCGTGCCCCGGCGGCTGCGTCTGCGGCGCGGGCCAGCCGATTACCGACGCGGAGGGCAAGAAAAAGCGCGGCGCCGGCCTGTATGCGGCGGATAAGATGTGCAGCATCAAGCGTTCGGAGGAAAACCCGGTGGTCATGTCCCTGTACTCCGATCTGCTTAAGGGAAGGGTACATAAGCTCCTTCATGTGGACTATCAGAAGGGGAACAGGTGATTGCTATGACCATACGCGTTTGCGTCGGAACCTCCTGCCATTTGAAGGGCAGTTATAATGTTATCGCTATTTTCCAACAGCTGATTGAGAAGTATAAGCTGTATGACAAAGTAAAAGTGAAAGCGGCCTTCTGCATGGGCAAATGCGGCGGGGAGGGCGTGTGCGTAAGCATCGACGGACTCCAGTCGCATGGCATTACCAGCAGCACCGCCAAGGCTTTCTTTGAGGATAATGTACTTCCGGAATTCCATAAGAAAAAAGCAAACAGCTAAAAATAAAGGGCGCGGGGATTTGTCCCCGCGCCCTTTGTGTATCTTGTATAACGAAAACTCCCGGCTGTGCCGGGAGTTCAAAAAGTTTTCCCCTCCCGCACCGGGATGTTTCGGTTTTTTCCCTTGCTTTGTGCGGGAGGGGGCAGGGGAAGGGAAAGAATCGTTGCAAGTGTAAGCCCCCAAACGAACCTTGAGGCGCCGCCGGGAAAACAGGGCTTTGCCCGCATAGGAAGAACCCCCCGGCTGTGCCGGGGGTAACTTCGGAAATCCATCCGGATTGCGGACAGGAAAAAGGAAATGCTTAAATGTGCGGCGCCACATCTCCATGGAATGGAGATAAGTCGTACGCTGGGTCAATGCCGGCTTTTTCCCCGGCGGGTCAGAATCGCCGGGAAAGCCGGAAGCAATATATGGTTTCGCACACACCAAGGAATTGCAAGGAGTGTGAA
>JAAYWU010000038.1 GCA_012516295.1 Clostridiales bacterium
GAATTGTGTTCCGTAATCAATTTCCCGCATGATTCGGCGGAAATTTACGCCTTTCTTCGCGGGGAAGAAATTGCGGTTGATGCAAGCCGTAAGGGCTACACGGGTGTGGCGGTCGATGGCGTGCTGACCGGGTTTGGCAAATGCTCGAATGGCCGGTTAAAAAACCATTATCCGAAAGGGTTGCGAAACAATTGAAGGCGATTCCTGTCGCTTTAAGACACTAAAGCTTGAAATCGAAGGGAAATAATGCTATAATAATCGGTAATTAATTTGAAAGAGGGCATTACAATGCAGGAAATCAGAGTTGAACTGACAGACCATCCGAAACCGAAGCCAACGGCTGCAGATAAGCTTGAATTCGGTACGATTTTTACGGATCATATGTTTGTCATGAACTATGACGAGGGAGAGGGCTGGCACGACGCCAGAATTGTCCCGTTTGGACCGATTGAGCTGTCACCGGCGGCAATGTGTTTGCATTATGGTCAGTCCGTTTTTGAAGGAATGAAGGCTTATCGTGCGGTGGATGGAAGGGTTCTTCTATTTCGCCCGGATAAAAACATGGCGCGTCTGAATTCTTCCAACGACCGTCTCTGCATTCCGCTGATTGATGAAAAATTCTGTGAAAAAGCGATTGAAAAGCTGGTTTCAATTGAAAAGGACTGGATTCCGTCTGCGGAAGGAACTTCCCTTTACATTCGTCCTTTTATTATCGGAATCGATCCCCATATCGGCGTACATCCGGCACGGCATCTGGTGTTTATCGTTCTCTGCAGTCCTGTGGGCGCGTATTATCCGGAGGGCTTGAATCCGGTTAAGATCTATGTTGAGAAAAATTATGTCCGCGCGGTAAGGGGCGGTATGGGCTATACAAAGACGGCCGGCAACTATGCGGCTTCCCTGAAAGCGCAGGATGAAGCGGAAAAACAGAATTACACGCAGGTGCTTTGGCTTGACGGTGTGGAACGGAAGTACATTGAAGAAGTCGGTACCATGAATGTATTTTTCGTCATAGGGGATGAAATTGTTACCCCAGAGTTGCAGGGTTCCATTCTTCCCGGCATAACCCGTATGTCTTCGATTGAGCTGTTAAAGTCCTGGGGCATGAATGTAGTGGAACGTAAGATTTCCATTGACGAGCTTGCCGAGGCTGCCCGGAACGGCCGGCTTAAGGAAGCGTTCGGAACCGGAACGGCTGCGGTTATTTCCCCGATCGGCCATTTGAAGTGGGGCGACGAAATTATGGATATCAATAACGGCGAAATCGGTCCGATTTCCCAACGCTTGTATGACACGCTCACCGGTATTCAGTGGGGGAAAATAAAAGATACATTCGGTTGGACCGTAGAAGTGAAATAATCTAGGATAAGGAAAGAAATGACGGCGGCTTATGCCGCCCCTTTCTATTTTTCGATGTTATGCGTGAATTAAGCTTTACCGTACCAATTGAATACGATGGGATAAGCGTGAAGAGCTTCTTGCGCGGATACTGCGGAATATCCGCAAGGCTGATGGTCAGGTTAAAGCGTGAGCCGATGGGCATTACGAAAAATGGCTTGAATGTGATCGTCACTCAGACGGTAAGCGCCGGGGATGTGGTAAGAATACGGATGCCGGATGACAGCAAACAGCCGGAACCGGAGGACCGGCCGCTGTCCGTTGTCTATGAGGATGAGGATTTGCTGATTATTGATAAGCCCGCGAATATGCCAATGTATCCCGCGCCGGGGCATGACCGGGACAGCCTTGCGAACGCGGTTGCCGCTTATCATCTCCGTCGAAACGAAAGGCTGGCGTTCCGGCCGGTATACCGATTGGATAAGGATACAACCGGCCTTGTCGTTCTGGCAAAGAACCCGTATTGTGCAGCGCGCCTTGCGGGAAATATTGAGAAAGAATACATGGCGATATGCGAAGGCGAATTTTCCGGGAGCGGTACGATTGATGAACCGATTGCCTTAAAGGAAGGACATGCCATCCAGCGCACGGTTACACCCTGCGGGGAATCGGCCGTCACGCATTGGCGCGTCCTTTGCACAGGCCGGGGGCATACCTTTGTTTCCTTTCGAATCGAAACCGGGCGCACGCACCAAATCCGCGTGCATATGTCCCATTTTGGGCACCCTCTGGCCGGGGACGATCTGTATGGAGGGCACCTGGAGTTCCTTTCAAGGCAGGCGCTGCATTGCACAAATATACACTTTGTCCACCCGGTTTCCGGCAAGGACAGGCGCTTTACCTGCGCATTGCCGAACGATATGAAAAAACTGCTGGAACTGAGCGGTATGGTAAAGTAAACAAAAAAGAAAACCAAAAGCGAACCGTACCATATGAATTCATAAAAATGCATATTTTCTTTAAAATATGCTTGATCAATGTATAATTATGCGGTATAATACATCCATACTGAAAAGCGAATAAATGAATTTGATATGGGGGATAAAATTATGAAAAAGTTTTCAAAGCTTGCAGCATTTTTTCTTGCAATGGCGCTAACGGTTTCCATGGCGGGCTGTACACAGTCCGGAACAACGAGCGGAACAGACGGCACGGGTGCCGCAGCTTCAAGTGTGGAGAAAATTAAGGCGGACGGTTTTGTAACCATGTCTACAAACGCGGAATTTGAACCGTTCGAATACAAGGATGCCGATAACATTGTTGGGATTGATATTGATCTTTCCAACAAAATCGCAGAGAAACTTGGCGTTCAGCTGAAAATAAACGACGTTGCTTTCGATTCGCTGGTAGCGGAGCTCAGTACCGGAAAGACCAATTTTGTCGCGGCCGGCATGACGGCGGACGAAGACAGAAAGAAGAATGTGGATTTTTCCGATACGTATTTTGACGCCTCCCAGTCCATTATCGTTTTAAAGGGAAGCCCGATCAAAGCCCGCACGGATCTGAACGGCAAAAAGGTCGGCGTACAGCAGGGGACAACCGGGGATTCCTACTGCACAAACGAAAAAGGAACAAGCGATATTAAGGTTGCTTCCACGGAGCGCTACAACAAAGGCGTAGACGCAATATCCGATTTGCTCAACGGCAAAATTGACGCGGTCGTCATTGATGATTTCCCCGCTAAGAAATTTGTTGAGAAAAACCCAGACAAACTGGTAAAGCTTGACGAAGCCTTAACCGTTGAGAAATACGCGATCGCAGTTCCGAAGGGCGACAAAGAAATGCTGAAAGTGGTAAACGAAGTACTTGCCGATTTAAAATCCAGCGGTGAGCTTGATAAAATAATTGATAAATATAAGGCGGCTCTTGGCGCTTAATCTACAGCATAATAAAACGCAGGGTCAGCGGCACCGCTGCCCTGCTTTTCCAGTTTATAAAACGGGGGTACAATATGAATTCTCTGCTCGCGGCCATTCCGCTTTCGTACTTTTCTGAGTTTCCTCAGAAGTTTTACGATGCTTTTATTGAAAAAAACAGGTACCAATACATTGTAGACGTACTTGGAAATACATTAAAGATTACTTTTTTCGCAATCATCATCGGTATTGTTTTGGGAACGATCATAGCCTTGATTAAGACGGCGCATGCAGACAATCCGAAGAAACTGCGGATATCGAATGCCATATGCACGTTCTATCTGACGGTTATCCGCGGAACGCCGATTATTGTTCAGTTGATGATCATGTGGTACATCGTCTTCCAATGGTCAACCAATCGTATCGCCGCCGCAATACTGGCATTCGGGATTAACTCCGGCGCATATGTCGCCGAAATCATCCGCGGAGGAATCCAGTCCGTTGACAAAGGGCAGGTGGAAGCCGGGCGTTCGCTGGGGTTGAATCAGCGCGATACCATGGTGAAAATCGTTTTTCCTCAGGCTTTGAAAAACGTATTGCCTGCAATCGGCAATGAGTTTATCGCATTGGTAAAGGAAACTTCGGTAGCCGGTTATATAGCGATTCAGGATTTGACAAAGGGCGGCGACACCATCCGCAGCATTACGTATGACGCCTTTACGCCCCTGTTGGCCGTTGCGGCAATTTATCTCTTAATTGTTGTCGGCTTGACAACCCTGCTTGGAAAACTGGAAAGGAGGCTGCACAGAAGTGATTACCGTTAAAAACTTGACGAAAACCTTCCACACCCTGAACGGCAATCTGGATGTTTTAAAGGGAATTAACCAGAATATTGAAAAGGGAGAGAAAGTGGTTATCGTCGGCCCGTCCGGTTCCGGGAAAAGCACTTTCCTGCGCTGCCTGAACCTTCTTGAGCAGCCGACAAATGGGGAAGTTTGGTTCGAAGGAACACAAATCAATGTTCCGGACTGTAATATCAATCAGCTGCGCCAGAAGATGGGGATGGGGTTCCAGCACTTTAATTTGTTTCCGCATTTAACGGTGCTTCAGAATATCACACTTGCGCCGGTTACCTTAAAGTTAAAGACACAGCAGGAAGCAGAACAGGACGCGATGCGGCTTTTGGAGCGCATCGGCCTTGCGGACAAAGCGAAGGCGTACCCGGTTCAGCTTTCCGGCGGTCAGAAGCAGCGTATCGCAATTGTGCGCGCGCTTGCGATGAATCCGGACGTAATGCTGTTCGACGAACCGACCAGTGCGCTGGACCCCGAAATGGTTGGCGAAGTATTGCAGGTTATGAAAGAGCTTGCCGCCGAGGGGA
>JAAYWU010000039.1 GCA_012516295.1 Clostridiales bacterium
AACGCCGCGATTGAAGCGGCCAGAGCCGGGCAGGCGGGGCGCGGATTCTCGGTGGTTGCCGGCGAAATCAGAAGGCTTGCGGTTCAAACGGACGAAGCGATTTCTGTTATTGAAGGCGTAGTCAAAAATATTATTGAAAAAATCGATACGTCCAATGCGGCGATGTCCGATATCCGGTATAAAATGAATAATGTGGACGATATCGTCAATGAGTCGACGGAAATCATTCAAGGCATCAATTCGATTTTGAAAGATGTGCAAAGCTCGCTCGTTTCCATTACGGAAGAGTCCATCATGCAGAAAAATACGGCCGGCGAGATTGAAAGCGCAGTCAGTACGGTGGCGAACGCCGTACAGGAAACGCACGATGTTTCCTGCAAAGCGATACAGATGGTGAACGTGCAGCAAAAGAAAAACCAAACCGTTCTCGACTTCTGTTACAAAATCGGGGAAACGTCGGAATCGCTGCAGCTTAACGCCTTGCATTTTAAAAAGGGAAACGAAATCATCTGTGGCGTCAATCCCTTTGTCGAGCCAGAGCGCATAAAAAAGACCTATGTGCCTATTTTGGAGCGGGTCTGTTCCAGCATTGGGATGAAATGCCGCACGCTGATTGTACGAAACTACGACGCGCTGAGTGAAAGTGTTGGAAAAGGAATCATTGATATCGGATGGTTTTCTCCTTTTGCGTATGTAAATGCACATCAGAAATTCGGTGCGAATGTTCTGGTAACACCGAAGGTCAATGGCCGCTGCTCCTATAATGGCTTCATCATCGCGCGCAAGGACGGCAGGGTGCACTCCATCAACGACCTTCCGGGTAAAACCTTCGCTTATGTCGATGAAAAAAGTGCTTCCGGCTATTTGTATGCAAGGGATATGATCAAGCAAAACCATATGAATCCCGATACGATCTTCGAAAAGGTTGTCTTTTTGGGGAATCATAATAATGTTCTAAACGCGGTCCTTTCCGGAGAAGTGGATGCCGGCGCGACCTATGATGAGGTCTATGACCAGGCCCGCGCGGACGGCCTGTTTACGGATGAGATCTGTATTATCGCCCGCACCCAAGAGATTCCGAAAGACGCGCTTGCCTCAAGAAAAGATTTCCCGCAGGAGCTTGCGGATAAGCTGAGCAGCGCTTTTGTGGAATTCAATGATTACAGCGGCATTGATACGACTGTACAGGGCTTTATTAAAAATACGGACCAGGCGTATGATATCATACGGAAGTTGAATTCCTAACCAGAATCTGGTTTGGTTTACATAATTTTCAGTATTGTCTTCTTAACCCGATGGTGTTACTATTGTGATAAGAAAGTTACAAATTTGTAACTTTTCAATCGGGTACCCCAGAAATCAAGAAAAGGAGATAATACATGAAAACGAAAATACTTGCTTTAATAGCTTGTGTGTTTGTGTCCGGTACAGTAGGTGCGATTATTAATAACAACGCATCGGCCGTACCAACCAACGGTAACGCGGTAACAAGTACCGTTTCTGTAGGCTCCAAATCGACGTGCAGTAAGACAAATTCTGCCTCTGCGAAGAATTGTCCTACAGCGGAGGCATTCACACAAAACAGCAACTGTACTGCCACAAAAGGAAACGGCGGTACTGCAAGCACCTGCCAGCAGACGGCCGGTAAAACAGCTACAGCTTGCCAAACGGCTTCTGACTGTGCGGGAAATACAGTTTGCAGCAGCGGAAATTGCGCGACTGCAAACTGCAAGACAGGAAATACCTGCGGCAGCACTTGCAGCTTCGGAAACTATAAAAATAGCGCAAGCAGCAATTGCACGAAAAACGCAAACGGGAACTGTACATATGTTATTGGTAACAATAAAATATCAGTCAGTGAAATCCTGTCGAAATTCAATTGCACGTCGGGCTCCTGCTCCTCGTCAAAACCGAATTCTTCAAGCGCCAATTCCGCGACCGGCTCAAAGCCTGCTTCGCAGAGCAGCCCTTCAAGCACAGCTTCAACAGGGAGCGATTCCTCTTTCCAAAATCAGGTCGTTCAGCTTGTCAATCAGGAAAGGGCAAAAGCTGGTTTAAAAGCGCTTACTGTAAATTCTCAGCTTACCAAAACCGCGACGCTGAAGTCCGAAGATATGGCGAAGTTAAACTATTTTGACCATACTTCCCCGACTTATGGTTCGCCGTTTGATATGATGAAGCAGTTTGGCATCAGCTACCGTACTGCCGGCGAAAATATTGCAATGGGCCAGACTTCTCCCCAGCAGGTTATGCAGGGCTGGATGAACTCTCCGGGCCATAGAGCCAATATTCTGAATTCCTCCTTTACACAGATCGGCGTAGGTATTGCAAAAAATGCTAAAGGACAGTATATCTGGACACAGCAATTTATCGGGTAAATAAAAATCAGGGGGCTGCCAAAATGGCAGCCCCCTTTTTTGCCTGTATCGGCAGCCCCGTTTTACATTACCCTGCACGGGAACAGGGCGTCCAGAACACCAATTACCAAGGCGCCGAGTACTGCGCCGATAATGGAAACACTCATACCCGGTACCAAAAATTGTGTGACGTATATGATGACCGCGGAAATGAAGAATCCGGCTAATCCTTTGCCGAATGGCGAAGCATCAATGCCCATGATTCTTTCCACAAGATAATCGAGTAGGCTGATCACTACCGCAGCCAGTAAGAACGACCACAATCCCTGGATGGTAAATCCGGGGGTTAGGAAGGATACAACCATAAGGATAATTGCTACAATAACAAACCTTCCTATCCACCGTAAAAGTTCTGAACCTCCGCTTGATGGTTTGGTTTCTGTACGCGTTTCATGTGTCGTCATTCGCTTCTCCTCCTAAATATAAAGTCTGCGAACAGATATAGCTTTGCCATAATCACGCGCACTATCCTTCTTAACCGCTAGTATATTTTGTTATAAGAAAATGGAAAAGAATATATGGAATCGGAGCTTGCACAAAAATTCGCCTGCTGCATTATTATAAAATAAAAGCGTTTGGCGGGTGAATGAGTGTGAATTTCCTTTCCGCGTTTCTGTTTGCTCTTTCCGCAAATCTGGATAATTTTGCCGTTGCAATTACATTTGGAATGCGAAAGATAAAAATTGGATTTTTTATTAATTTTTTAATTGCCGTCATAATTGGTGCCGGTACTTTTTTTTCCATGTCGATTGGGAAAACAGTATCCGGGTTTCTTCCTGCAAGCGTATCCAATCGAATAGGCGGCATTTTATTGATTGGAATAGGAATCTGGTTCTTAAAGGATTTTTTTAAAAAGCCGGCGAAGAAGGAAACGGAAGAACAAGAACAAAAAATCGATCTGAACCGTATGCTGAAAGAGCCTGAAAAGGCCGAGCGGGACTGTTCGGGCACGATTGATGCGAAGGAGTCCGCCGTTCTTGCCCTGGCACTAACGATCAATAACTTCGGAATGGGTGTGGGCGCAAGCTTTGCGGGCCTTGAAATTTATACCACAACCCTCTGCACTTTTTTCGTAAGTATGCTGTTTATTTCCCTGGGATACCATGTGGGGGAACGATGCATCCCCAAATTTTTGTCCCGCTACGTTTCGCTTCTGTCCGGTGCGATTGTCATTCTTCTCGGTATCTATGAAATGCTGTTTTAACCGCCGAGCGTGACGTCCTGTTCCTGGTACCATTCCAATGCCCTGTAGAACTGTTCCGGTTTAAAATCGGGCCAAAGCTCATCTAAAACGTAAATATCCGCGTAGATCGACTGGATCGGCAGAAAACCGCTTAAACGCCGCCGCCCGCCCCAGCGGATAATCAGATCGATTCTAGAAATGTCGGCGGATGCAATCGTATTTGTCAGATTCCCGTTAAACTTTGCATCCGTATTTTTCAGCGAACAGCTGAGATCCCAGTTCCAGCCGTAATTGACGAGAAAATTGATTTTCATAAGCCCTCGGCCGAATTTGACCCGCTTAGAATAGGGAAGCAGTTCCGGAGGAAATAAGGGCGAATTCGTATTGCCGACGATCAAAAGGTCGGCGTCCTGATTCGCCAAATCCCGGACAGCGTCCACGCAGGCTTTCTGAAACGCCCGGGTCTGTACGGCCGGGCGCTTGGTATTGTCAATCGTAAAACCGTAAAAGGTCATTTCCTGAATGCCCAGTTCCAGGCAAAGCCTGTAAAGCTCGAAACCGGGCTGGATGCCGAACCGGTATCCGTCCTGCTTTTCATATCCGTTCTTTACCGCCCATCTTCGATTTCCGTCGGGAATAATTCCAATATGCCGGGGCAGCCTTTTAAAGCGCTTTTCGTTCATTCTTTTTCTCCGATTCTGTCATTGTTATTTGAATAGTTTGTATTTTCCTTATGTTTTTATACCGCCCCGGAATAAGAATCCTGTAAAAACAAAAACTGCACCTGTGTTCCATAAAACAACGGTGCGGTTTCAGTAAATCGTTCCGTTTTCCTGTTTCAGACTGACGGCGCTCAGTACAACAACCGCCGCGCCGCATAAAACGGTAATGATTCCGAGCACAAACTCGGCAATGGACAAGCCTTTTCTCATTTTTATCACCTCTTTTTTAGTATAGCGTAAGAACGTGCATATGGCAAAAGAAATAAGGATCCTCGGAAATCCGAGTGGGTTAGACGAATGGCTCCGATTATGTTATAATTTCGAAAGCCGAACGGAGAAACCGGATTTTCCGCAAAGGTTTTTCAATCGATACGGGCTAAAAAAACCGCCGTGAAAATTTCGCGGCGGTTTTATATGCCATAGAGGTCGGTTTATAGTTTAAAATCATCCGCGCGGTAGCGCTTTAAAGGCGGAAGATTATTCGGTGAGCGTTTCAGCGGGTCGTAGGAGAAACGGCTGCAGCTTCCGTCCGGCTGAAGGTACCTTCCAAGGTTGCAGACGTCCGCTCCGTCAAAGTCTGAGCTGTTTGCGCAGTATTTGCAATTGATTTCAATATTATTGCCAAATAGCTTCTCTTTTTTCTTCCCAAACATTTTCTACTCTCCTAAAATTCACAAATGTAATCTTCGGGTGTATAGAATTTCTTTGACAACCCTATTATAGCATCAGGCATCTTCAAATTCCAGTTTTTCACGCGGAAGGGTAATTATGAGTGCAATGCAAAGAAAAATTAATGCCGCGGAAGCGGGAACAGAGCCGGAAAGAGCCGGGGCGAGCGGTTTTGAGATATTGCTGAACGCCTCGGTGTCAACCGGAAAGGCTTGCATCAGCAGCACGGTGGTCAGCGCGGCAAGCAGCCCGTGCAGCATACGGTAAAGAATAAAACGGGCAAGGGGAACCTTGACGTTGGTAAAAAAGGAAAGTATCTGGAAATGAACGCTGACGCCGCCCCAGCCGATGGCAAGCGAAAACGCCCACAGCGGTACACCGAGCTTTGTCAGGTCGGAGCAGCCGCCCGTTACCTCCATGAATGCCGATAGTGCCGCTGAGGCGGCCGGGTGCGTTACCCATATTCGGAACAGGTTTAAAAAAGCAGCGAATAAGATGACGAAGCAGCACATCCCAACCATTGCGTGCGCAGCGTCCGCCGCCGAAAGCACCAGCGCGTCCGCCATCCCGGTTTTCCGCTGCTTCCCGGTTCCGCGCGGCGCCGTTTCATTTTTTGCCGGGAGGCTGCACAGGATGCTTAGGAAAAAGGAGGCAATCAGCTGCGAAGCAAAAAGAATCCCGCCGGCGCGGACATTCCTTAAAAATCCGGCGCCTACCGCGCTGATTACAAAGGCGGGGCCGGCGTTTACGCAAAAGCAAAGCATGCGCGCCGCCTGCTTTTCCGTTAAGGAGCCGCGTTCGTACAGGGAGGCGATCCCGCGCGCCCCGGTGGGGTACCCGCCGACCGCGCTCATGAGAATGGTCGCGGCGGCGCTTCCCGGAAGCTTCAGGACCGTGCGGCAGGGGCCTTCAAAAATTTTTCCGATTTTATCAGAAAGTCCGGATTTTACAATGAATACGGATAATACCATGAATGGGTACAGGGATGGGACTAGGATTTGCAAGCAGTAGCAGATTCCGTTTTTTGCGCCGGCCGCCGCTTCCGCCGGGAAAATAAGCAGCGCGCACGCGGCGAGAAATGTAATAAGGAGCAGAAGGCTCTGTCTGATTTTCATAATCTACCACCGTTTCTAAAATTATTCCCTGTTTCTCTGAGCACTACAAAATTATATATATGCCGCCGCGCGGATATTTACGCCACCGTACGCATAGGCTTTATGTGACAAAACGTTGAGGGCGGCGATGAGATTGGTTAAAAAAGTGAATATCCAAAAGCTGACGGCGCCGCTGAAAATGCCGTCCCATATGGAAATCAACGGGAACCAGGAAGTCATTGTTGACGGCTGCAGCGGCGTGCTTGAGTATGATACCGATGTAGTACGGATTAAAACGGGCAAGCTGATTGTCCGCTTTTCCGGCCGTGGCCTTGTGATTAAATGCCTTACCGCAGACTCTTTGGTGGTGACGGGCTTTTTAACCGGGATTGAGTTTATTGTGTGAGGTGGCGGGATGATTTCTTTACGACTGACGCGCTGGCTTCTGGGCTACGTGCACTTTAAAGCACCTGGCGGCAGCTCCGAGCGTTTTCTGAATCACTGCGCCCGTTCCGGTATCAATCTATGGGATATTAAGGGCGGCAGGGAATGCGAAGCCTGCGTAGCCGTTCAAAACTACCGCGACCTTCGCTCCTGCGCGCGAAAGGCGAACGCGAAGCTGAAGGTGCTGGATAAACACGGCTTTCCGTTTGCGACTAAGGGGATACGGAAACGCAAAGGGATCCTTTACGGTGCGGTCCTGTTTTTCCTGGTGCTGTATCTGCTTTCCATTCGTGTATGGAGCATCGAAATTGTTGGGAATGAAACCATCCCGACCCAGCAGATCCGAATGGAGCTTACCCGGCAGGGGATAACCACCGGCACTTTGAAGTCAAGGGTGCGCCCGCTGGAGCTGCAGCAAAAGCTGATGCTGAAATTTCCGAAAATCAGCTGGCTGTCGGTGAACACAAGGGGCTGCTGTGTTGAAATCCATCTTCAGGAAAAGATCAACCGGCCGCCCATAGTCGAAAAAGAAAAGCAGAATTTCTGCAATATAAAAGCCTCCCGAACCGGACAAATCGTTTCCATGGAGGTTTATACGGGTACTCCGCAGGTTAAGGAGGGCGACGCCGTAGTCGAAGGCCAGCTTTTAATCAGCGGTGTGGTGGAAAATAATATGGGCGAGGTCGCCCTTAAGCATGCGGGAGGAAAGGTGATAGCGGAAACCTCGCACAACTTTACTACGGAGGTCAACTTAAGGCAGACGGTTAAAAAGCCAACGGGAAAGACGGTAACCAGGCGCAGCTTTAGCTTGTTTGGCGCTCGAATACCGCTGACCTTTGCGGGAAAACCGGACGCAAGCTATCGGGCGGAGGGGGTACATACCGACGTGAAGCTGATGAACTCGGTTCTGCCGCTTAGTCTTTACGAAGAAACGTGGACGCAGGAGACGATGCAAACGGTCACGCTCACAAAGGAACAAGGGGTGGCGCAGGCACAGAAAATGATACAAAAGAAGATTAAGGAGGAACTGAAAGATGCAAAAATTATTACCTCCAGCGCGACGGAAAAGATAACCGGAACAAGGCTGGTTTATGCTTTATTTATAAAATGTGAAGAGAATATTGCCCAAGAATCAGAAATATTAACAGAATAGAAACAATTTTTAACATTTATTGTGGTGACGAAATAGAATTGATGTGTTATAATAAAAATAATTTATCGAGTGACATTTGCCGCCGATACTTCTTAAGGTGATTGGATGTTTGAACAAAGGATTAATATAGACCGCATGGAGCAAGCGGTTGCCCTTTTCGGCAACTTTGACGAAAATATCAAGCTGATTGAAAAAGAGTACCATGTCAGCATCGTTGGAAGGGGTAGTGAAATAAAAGTTTCCGGGGAACCGGAAGAGGTCGCTTTGGCGGTTCGCGCCATCGACAGCCTTTTAACGCTGATCAACCGCGGAGAAGCATTGAGCGAGCAAAATGTACGCTACTGCATTTCGTTAGTAAACGATGGTAGTGAGTCAAAAATTGAAATGCTTGCAGGCGACTGCATTTGCATAACATCGAAAGGAAAGCCGGTCAAGGCGAAAACGCTGGGGCAGAAAAAATACTGCAACGCGATTAAGAAAAACACGATTACGATTGGGATTGGCCCCGCGGGAACCGGCAAGACCTACCTTGCCGTGGCGCTCGCGGTAACAGCGTTCCGCGCGCAGGAAGTGAACCGTATCATCCTGACGCGCCCGGCGGTGGAAGCCGGGGAAAAACTGGGGTTTCTGCCGGGGGATCTCCAGCAGAAGGTAGACCCCTATCTGCGCCCCCTGTACGACGCGCTGTTCGATATGCTTGGCGCAGAAACGTATCAGCGCTATGTCGAGAGGGGTAACATTGAGGTGGCCCCGCTGGCTTATATGCGCGGAAGGACGTTGGACGACAGCTTTATCATTTTGGATGAAGCGCAGAATACCACGCCGGAGCAGATGAAGATGTTTCTTACCCGGCTGGGGTTTAATTCGAAGATGGTAATAACGGGCGATGTAACGCAGATTGATCTGCCCGACGGCCGCAGATCCGGCTTGAAAGATGTAATTAAAATTTTACGGGATGTGGACGATATAGCACAAGTAAGGTTTAATGAAAAAGATGTTGTGCGCCATAAGCTGGTGCAGGACATAATTAAAGCATATGAAAAAAATGAGGAGGCCGGGCGTTAATTAATTATGGAAAAGATTAGAGTAATTATTGAAAACAAGCAAAAAGAAGTGAAGATTCCAACTGGCTTACGCATGCTGGTTCGCAGGTGTTGCAACGCCGTACTTAGGCTGGAAAAATTTAATTCTCCTGCAGAAATCAGCGTAACTTTTGTGAACAACCAACAGATTCAGGAGCTGAATAAACAGTACCGGAATAAGGATGTTCCTACGGATGTTCTTTCTTTCCCGATGGGGGAAAACGGTGTTTACGATATTAATCATTCCACCGGCGCAAAGATTCTGGGTGATATCGTTATTTCCATGGAAAAGGCTGTGGAACAGGCGGAGCGTTACGGGCACAGCCTTGAGCGCGAGGTTGGGTACCTTTCCGTGCATTCCATGTTGCACCTTCTTGGTTACGACCATGTGGACGGCGGCATTCAAAGAGTCCATATGCGCGAAAAAGAAGAATTGGTCATGACACAGCTTGGCCTTCCGGGAACAAGCAGTTATGTACTGGACGAGGATGAGGAATAAGGTTTGCGACTTTTTAAAAGCTTTAAATATGCTTTTCGAGGGATCGTTTACTGCATTAACAATGAACGGAATATGCGAATACATACAGTGGCAGCGCTGTATGTATTCGTGTTTTCGCTTTTTTTCGAAATGTCGCGGACAAGCTATGCAGCGGTGTCCCTTGCCGTTGCCATGGTGATGGCGGCGGAACTGTTCAACACGGTGGCGGAAGAGCTTTGCGATATGAGTGCGGCCAGCTTTAACCCGGGTGTCCGCATAGTAAAGGATATGGCGGCAGGGGCGGTTCTGGTTTGTGCTGTTTTTGCCGTCGCCGTCGGAATATGCGTATTTTGGCAGCCGGCGGCCTTTTTGCAAATCTTCCGGTTTTTCACCTCAAAACCGCTGATGCTTCTTGCGCTTGCCGTGTCCCTTGTAATTAGCATTGTTTTTATTGTATTGGGTCCGACTGGAATACGTGACCGTATCCGGAGAAAACGTGAAGAATAAGGAGAAGCACATGATAGAGCAAACAGGGCAGAAATCGGCCTTTATTGCGATTGTAGGCCGTCCGAACGTAGGAAAATCCTCTCTTTTGAACGCGATGCTCGGGCAGAAGGTCGCGATTGTTTCCAATAAGCCGCAGACAAC
This sequence comes from Clostridiales bacterium, assembly GCA_012516295.1. GTDB lineage: Bacteria > Bacillota > Clostridia > Oscillospirales > Acutalibacteraceae > Caproiciproducens. Next base: position 9,891 of record JAAYWU010000039.1, read on the forward strand.
GCGCACGCGCATTATGGGCGTTCTGACGCAAGGGGAATATCAGCTTGTCTTTATTGACACGCCCGGCCTTTTAAACCCGCGTAACCGGCTCGGCGAGTATATGGCGCGCTCCGTAAGCGAGTCCGTTGCCGGTGTGGATGCATGCCTTTTGGTTGTGGAAGCGGGAAGAAAAACGTCCCCCGCGGATTTGACGCTGATTGAAAAATTCAAGGCGCTCCAAATGCCTGCGGTCCTTGCAATCAATAAAATCGACCTGCTGGCGCAGAAAACCGAACTGATGTCCCAAATTTCCGAGCTTTCCGCTCTCTACGAGTTTGAAGCTGTCGTACCGGTTTCCGCGATTGACGGCAATGGCATAAAGGATTTAACGGCGGAGCTGGAGAAACTCGCTATGCCCGGCAGCCATTTCTTTGAGGAAGACACGCTGACCGATCAGCCGGAACGCGTTCTGGCCGGGGAGATTATACGGGAAAAGATTCTTCGTTTGTGCAGCAAAGAGGTTCCCCACGGCGTCGCCGTAGTGGTGGAGCGCATGCATGAGCGGAGCGACAAAAGCGGCATAACCGATATCGACGCGACCATCTATTGCGAAAAAGACAGCCACAAAGGGATTATCATCGGGCACGGCGGCGCAATGCTCAAAAAGGTCGGCACCCTTGCGCGCTCAGATATGGAACGCTTTTTTGACTGCAAAATCAATTTGAAATTATGGGTCAAGGTAAAAGAAGACTGGCGCAACCGCGCGGAGGTTCTGCGCAGCTTCGGCTTTGACAGCAATGACTTTAATGGATAGCAAAAGCATATTTTAAGAGTAAAATTTGTCATTTTATGGCTATAAAACATTTATTTACCGCTCATATAAGAGGATTTAAGGCAAATACTTAGATTAGCACAATGAAAAAAGGAGCGGGGAAAAATGGATGAAAATACTGCATGGAATTGTTTTCAACATACGGGAAATATCAGCGATTATTTAATTTACAGCCAATGTAAGCACAATCATGAGGAAATGCAGATGCGGGAGGACTTGGATGCGAATCGAAACCAAGGGCCTGGTGATTCTGGAGAAATGCGTGGGTGAGAATGACCGCCTTGTAACCGTTTTGACGGATCAGGAAGGCGTTCTGCGCGCATTTGCCCAGCAGGCGAAAAAATTAAAAAGCAGTAAGCTTTCCGCTACGCAGCTTTTCAGCTATTCCCGCCTTTCCATTTTTAAAGGGCGGGATAAATACATAGTCGATGACGCTCAGCCCATCGAAGTCTTTTTTGACTTGAGGAAAGCCATTGAGCGCCTGTCCCTTGCCCAGTATTTCTGCGAGTTGGCGGGTGCGCTGGCTCCACAGGAAGCGGAGGCGGGGGATTTTTTGCGTTTAATGCTGAATTCCCTGTATTTTTTAAGTAAGGGAACCCGGCCGAACGCGCTGATAAAGGCGATTGTGGAAATGCGGATGCTCTCACTGGCGGGCTATATGCCGAATCTGGTCTGCTGTGCAGGCTGTTCGTGCTATGAAGCGGATCAAATGTTTTTCCTTCCGCGCAGCGGGCTGATTTACTGCGGGGACTGCTATCGGCCTTCCCCTGAACAGGCGGTTGTTCTGGGCCGGGGCGCGTTGACCGGAATGCGCCATATTATTTATTCCGAGTTTGAAAAGCTTTTTTCTTTCACCCTTTCGCCAAAGGGATTAAAGGAGCTTTCAAAAGCCAGCGAATGTTTTACGCTGTGTACGCTTGAACGCGGTTTTCAGGCACTGGATTTTTACCGCCAGATGAAAACGGAGCAAGAGTAGCAGGAGCAAAATGGAGGTTTTTGAAATACGGCACGCTATTTAAGCATAGCGGAGCTTTGTTCCCCGATGCTTTTGATACCGTCCGTTTTTTATATATGAATAAATTTATTAATAAAATTGAAGGAAGAACATAGAAATAGAAGAGGTACCTATGGAAGACATGCAAAAACATTACCGGTCGCTTGAACTTGATAAGATACTCAAAATGCTGGCGGCGGAAACCGCCTGCGACGATGCCGCGGAGCTCGCCTTGCAGCTTTCGCCGTCCCATTCCCTGAGCGAGGTTCAGCGGCTTTTACAGGAAACGGATGAAGCCCATACCCTGATGGCCCGCTTTGGCGCGCCGTCCTTCGGCGGGCTGAAAAATGTAAGCAATTCCCTGCGCAGGGCAGACGCAGGCGGCACGCTTACGATGGCGGAGCTTCTGCGGATCGCCGGGGTTCTTCGTACGCTGCGCGGGATAGTGGATTGGCGCGCAAAAAGCGCGGGGCAGAAAACCTGCCTCGATTGGCGCTTCGATTCCCTGATGCCCAATAAATATCTGGAGGACCGTATTTTTGGCGCGATTCTTTCCGAAGAGGAGATGGCGGACAACGCGTCCACACAGCTTGCCTCCATCCGCCGCAAAATCCGTTCCGCTTCGTCCCGCGTAAGGGAACAACTGGATCAGATGATTCGTTCCACCGCCTATCAGAAGTATTTGCAGGACCCGATCGTAACGCTGCGCGGAGGACGTTTTGTTGTTCCGGTCAAGGCGGAATTCCGCGGGGAAATTGCCGGGCTGGTGCACGATACCTCCGCGAGCGGCGCAACCGTATTCGTGGAACCGATGAGCGTGGTGGAAGCCAATAACCAGGTAAAAGTGTTACAGTCGGAGGAACAGGCGGAAATCGAGCGGATTCTCGCGGAGCTTTCGGCTGAAACGGGAAATTTTGCAAGCGGCATTATCAGCGGATACCAAGCGGCGGTGGAGCTGAACCTGATTTTTGCGAAAGCGAACCTCGGTTATAAAATGAAAGCTACGCTGCCCCTTGCAAACGATAAAGGGGAAATCCTGTTAAAAAAAGCGCGGCACCCCCTGATTGACCCGAACCGCGTGGTGCCGACCGATATTGAGCTGGGAATCGGCTTTGCCACCCTCGTCATCACCGGCCCGAACACCGGCGGCAAAACCGTATCGCTGAAAACCGTCGGCCTTCTGACGCTGATGGCTATGTGCGGCCTGCTGCTACCCGTAGCCGAAAACAGCCGCATCTCCGTTTTCCAGAAGGTTCTGGCAGATATCGGGGACGAACAGAGCATTGAGCAGTCCTTGTCTACGTTTTCCGCACATATGACGAATATCATTAAGATTATCGCACAGGCGGACGAAACCAGCTTGATTCTTCTGGATGAGCTGGGGGCGGGAACCGACCCTGTCGAAGGTGCGGCGCTCGCCATGTCGATTCTGGAGGCATTGCGCAGGAAGGGCGCACGGATTGCCGCAACCACGCATTACGCCGAATTAAAGGCCTATGCGCTGCAAACGGCGGGCGTGGAAAACGCATGCTGTGAATTTGACGTAAACACGCTTCGCCCGACCTACCGCCTGCTCATCGGCGTGCCGGGGCGTTCCAACGCGTTTGCGATTTCCCAGCGCCTCGGAATGGACGAGGAGATTGTGGAGCGCGCGAAGGAACTGGTTTCCAGACTTTGCACCACGTCTTCAAAAAGGGCGTTTTCGCTGGACACCAGTTC
>JAAYWU010000040.1 GCA_012516295.1 Clostridiales bacterium
ATGTTCAAGATTCCGCGCCATTGCTTCCAATGTGGACACGCCCACACAGGGCTTGTCCTGCGCCATAGCAAGGCCTTTGACGCTCGCGATGCCGATACGGATTCCCGTAAAGGAGCCGGGGCCGGAACTGACCGCAAACAGATCCACACTCTGCAAATCCGCGCGCATGCATTTGAGCACATTGTCAATCATCGGCATCAGCGTCTGGCTGTGTGTCAGCTTCGTGTTAATATAAAATTCACCCAGCACTTTTCCGTCCTCAACCAATGCCACTGACGCCGCGGTCGCCGACGAATCAATCGCCAGTATTCTCATAGTTCCATCCCCTCAATATGAAAAATGCGCTCGTTTTCGCCTTCGCCCTGCCGGATTTCAATGCTGATTGCATCCTGCGGAAGCGCGGCTTCAATATTTTCGCTCCATTCGATTACCAGAACGCCTCCGCTCTCAAGATAATCAAAAAAACCGGTGGAGTACAGGTCGTCCCAACCGGACACGCGGAACATATCAAAATGGTAAACGTCCAGCCTGCCGTGGTATTCATGAACCAGCGCAAACGTCGGGCTGGAAACCCCTTCGGAAATTCCCAGTCCCCTTGCAAGCCCGCGCGTAAAGGCCGTTTTTCCCATACCCATTCCGCCGAAAAGCGCAATCACCTCGCCGCCGGAAAGCTTTTCCGCTATTTTCACGCCGAGCGCTTCTGTTTCGGCCAACGAAGATGTCCTTATGTCCCGCATAGCAGTCCCCTTGTATCTTAAAATAATCCTGAAATTCTGCCCTGTGCATCCACGTCGATTTTTTCGGCGGAAGGCACTTTGGGCAATCCGGGCATTGTGAGAATATTGCCCGCGTAGGCCACAACAACGCCGGCCCCATTTGAGAGGCACAGGTCGCGGATAGTAATGCGGAATCCGGTCGGCCTGCCCAACAAAGCGGCATTGTCCGATAAGGAATACTGCGTTTTCGCAATGCAGACCGGCAGGGTATCCCCGCCGAGCGCTTCAATATCCTGCATGGCTTTTTCCGCCTGACTGGTATAATCCACGCCGTCCGCGCCGTATATCTCTTTTGCAATGCACTCAATTTTTTGCTTGATGGTGGATTCGCCCGAATAAATCGGCTGGAAATTCGACGGCTTCTCCGCCGCTTCACACACTTTTCTCGCCAAATCCACGCCGCCCGCGCCGCCTTTTGCGAAAACCTCGGAAAGCGCGAAATCCGCACCGTTCTCACGGCAGTAGTTCTCGATATAGCTCAGTTCCGCTTCGGAATCGTTGTTAAAGCGGTTAATCGCAACAACGACCGGAACACCGTATTTCTTCATGTTGGAAATGTGCGCGCCCAGATTGGCAATTCCTTTTTTCAGCGCATCGAGGTTTTCCAACGCGGTTTTATCCTTTGGCACGCCGCCGTTGTATTTCAAGGCACGCGCGGTGGCTACAATTACAATCGCGTTGGGCTTTAATCCCGCAAGACGGCATTTAATATCGAGGAACTTTTCCGCACCGAGGTCGGAACCGAATCCCGCTTCCGTAATGCAGTAATCGGCAAGTTTAAGCGCCAAACGGGTCGCCCTTACGGAATTGCACCCGTGGGCAATATTTGCAAACGGTCCGCCGTGCATGATAACCGGCGTCCCTTCCAGCGTCTGCACCAGGTTCGGTTGAATCGCGTCCTTTAAAAGCGCGGCCATCGCCCCTTCCGCTTTTAAATCACGCGCATAGACGGGCGCGCCCTTATACGTATAGGCAATCAAAATCTTTCCAAGCCGTTCCTTTAAATCCAACAGATCGGAAGCAAGGCAGAAAATCGCCATAACCTCCGTCGCAACAGTAATGCAGAAGCTATCCTCGCGCGGAACCCCGCTCATTTTTCCGCCGAGTCCAATCACAATATTCCGTAAAGCGCGGTCGTTCATATCGAGGCAGCGCTTGATTAAAATCCTGCGCGGGTCAATTCCAAGAACATTCCCCTGCTGCATATGGTTGTCCAGCATGGCGCAGAGAAGGTTGTTCGCGGAGGTAATCGCATGAAAATCGCCGGTAAAATGCAGATTGATGTCCTCCATCGGCACCACCTGCGCGTAACCGCCGCCGGCGGCCCCTCCCTTGATACCGAACACAGGCCCAAGGCTTGGTTCCCGCAGGGCGATAATCGCTTTTTTTCCGATTTTTTTCATTGCTTCACCCAGACCGGCCGTTGTCGTGGTTTTCCCCTCGCCCGCCGGAGTCGGGTTGATCGCCGTTACCAGGATGAGTTTGCCGTCCTTCTTGGAGGCAAGTCTGTTGTAGAGAGAGTCATTCAGCTTCGCTTTATACCGGCCGTAAGGTTCCAGTTCTTCCTCGCGAATATCGAGTTCGGAAGCAACCTGTGCAATCGGTAAAAGCTTTGCCTGCTGCGCTATTTCGATGTCAGTTAGCATTCGTGCATCTCCTCACAAAAAATATGACAAAATTATAGCATATTTTTCGATAAAAAAGAACCATACCGCGGCAATTTTTGAATTTTCCCGGAAAACAGCAGATGCCAATTCCAATATATTTCTCTTATCATATGAAAAAAATACCGGTTGATTCATGCCTGCTAAGACAATTTATCACCGGCTTTTTTATCTGCCGCTGCCACACCGGCTATGGTACCGAAAGAATGCGGGCAGCGGCGTTAGAAAACCTCCCGTTGCTTATGACTGTGGTCTTGCAGCCAACAGCCAGCAAAGGAGGCAAAGAATTATGTCAAACTATGTAATGCAACCAGCATGGATTCTTCTGCTAGAATTTATGCTGAAGCGACACTTTATCGGGGCTTACTTTATGCATATAAACACTCATTACCAATCCGAAGCCAAAGTACAGACAGGCCGC
>JAAYWU010000041.1 GCA_012516295.1 Clostridiales bacterium
GGATGGTTTATTCCGGGATGTGCTCCCGAAAATCATGCGGCTTTCAGCGTTAACCAGGAAAAGCTCTTCCTTGGCGCGGGTAATCGCCACATAAGCGAGACGGCGTTCCTCTTCAATCTCCATCGGATTGTAAATTGCTTGCATACCGGGGAAGATGCCGTCTTCAAAGCCCGGCAGAAACACAACCGGGAACTCCAGACCTTTTGCGGAATGAACCGTCATCATAACCACGCTGTCGGAGCTTTCGTCGAAATTGTCAATATCGGTAATGAGGGATACCTCTTCCAGGAAGCCCGCCAGGGAAGCTTCCTCTCCGTTCTCTTCCTCATATTTGATCAGGTTGGAAGCAAGCTCGTTGATATTGTCGATACGATCCTGCACATCGCCGTTTTCCGATGTGTAGAGGCTTGCGATATAATCTGTTTTATCAAGAATCAAGCGATACAGCTCATTCAGGCCGGTGTTTTCATCGTTCGAAGCATCGATCAGCTCCTGTATGGTCGCGGCAAACTGAAGCAGCTTCGGCGCTGATCGCTTCAAAGGCTCGTACTGGTCCGCGTGCCGGATAACGTCAAAAAGGCTCTCCCCTACTGCGGCGGCGATTTCCGTTGCCTGTGCAACCGTTTTATCCCCAATGGAACGTTTCGGCTGATTAATAATCCGGCGCAAACGGATTTCGTCATTCGGATTGTTAATCACGCTTAAATAGGCAATCATGTCCTTGATTTCTTTGCGCTCGTAGAAACGCTGCCCGCCGATAATCCGATAGGGGATTCCGGATTTCACGAAGATTTTTTCAAGGATGTTCGACTGGGAATTCATGCGGTATAAAATCGCGAAGTCGGAATATTTCCGTCCGTCCGCCACGCCGGACAAAACCGTTCTGGCCAGGAAATCGGCCTCGTCCTGCTCGCTGTAAGCGGTATGTACACGAATTTTTTCGCCTGTTTTGTTATTGGTCCACAAGGTTTTCCCCTTGCGCTGGGAGTTGTTTTCGATTACCGCATTGGCGGCGTTTAAGATATTTTTTGTGGAACGGTAATTCTGCTCGAGGCGGATAACCTTTGCGTTCGGAAAAGTGCTTTCAAAGCTCAGAATGTTTTCAATGGTTGCGCCCCGGAATTTATAAATGCTCTGGTCGTCGTCGCCGACCACGCAAAGATTCCCGCTTTTTTGTGCCAGCAGTTTTACAAATAAATACTGCGCATGGTTGGTATCCTGATATTCATCAACCATAATATAATGGAATTTATTTTGATAATAATCCAGAACATCCGGGTTATTCTGCAGCAGAAGCACCGCGTTGCAGATCAGGTCGTCAAAATCCATCGCGTCGGCTTCGCGGAGCCTTGCCTGATAAAGCTTGTACGCCTTGGCGATCAAAACCAGCCGGTTGTCATTGCCGGCCTGCTTCATATACTCCTCCGGCAGAACCATGCTGTCCTTCGCATGCGATATGGCGGACAGGATGGATTTGCAGGAAAGGAGCTTGTCGTCGATTCCAAGCGCCTTCTGGCACTCCTTCATCATGCGGCGCGAATCGTCCGTATCGTAGATGGTGAAATGGCTGGAATACCCCAGTCTTTCGCCGTCCCGGCGGAGCATGCGCGCACAGGTGGAATGGAACGTGGAAGCCCAGATATCATCCCCGTCCTCGCCAAGCATATTGACC
>JAAYWU010000003.1 GCA_012516295.1 Clostridiales bacterium
GGCTTTGTGCGTAACATCCAGGCCGGCCATGGTGATCGGAATGCCGGACTTGAAAACGATGTCCGCCGCCTCCGGGTCAACCAGAATATTGAATTCCGCGGCCGGAGCCCAGTTTCCGCCGATTGCCGCGCCGCCCATCAGGCTGATCCGGTCGATTCTGCTTTTTAAATGCGGATAGGCGAGAAGGAAAACTGCGATATTTGTCAGGGGCCCCGTGGCGACCAATGTCACCTTGTCCTCGCTTTGCTCAACAACCTGCGCCATGAGCTGTACGGCGGGAATCGCAAGGGGCTTTCGCTTAGGCTGCGGAAGCTCCGGGCCATCCAGCCCGGAATCGCCGTGAACACTGGGCGCGATGATCAAATCCCGGCTCATGGGCTGGTCGGCGCCAGCGGCGACAGGAATCTCTTTGCCGATATATTGCAGAATACGCAAAGCGTTATTCGTTGTTTTCTGAACGGTCTGGTTGCCGCCCACGGTGGTAACAGCCTTGACGTCGAGCTTGTCGCTGGCACAGGCGAGAATCAGGGCGATCGCGTCATCATGTCCGGGGTCGCAATCCATGATAATGCTTCTTTTCTTCATGAAAACACCTTCATTTTTTCGTTTTAATGAAAAGGCAAAGGTTGTTCGCCTTTGCCTTTTAAAGTATGTTTCCGCTTACGGTCTTACAGACTTTCTTGCGGCTTCGATTTCGCTGGTGGATTTACCGAATGCGGAGTCAACCTTAATGCTTCCGTCCTTGATTTTCTCAGCGTATTCCGCTACCTTGTCCTGAACGTCCTTCGAAACATTCTTGTTGTATGTTCCAAGTCCTACGCAGTCATCCGCAAGGCCGAGGCTTTGGCTTTGGCCGTATTTCAGAGTGCCCTCCTGTGATTCTTTTACTGCTTTTGTAATAGACATGTCAACTCTCTTCAGAGCAGAGGTCAGAATGGCTTGTGCTTTTGCCGGGTCGCTGGACTGGAAGGCCAAAGCCTGGTCGCTGTCAACACCGATGACGTATTTGCCCTTTGCCGCGCATCCGTCAATAACACCCAAACCTGCGTTGCTCGCTACCTGGAAGACAACGTCGGCGCCCTGGTTGATTTGCGCTAAGGTGAGCTCTTTTGCATGTGCGGTATCCGTAAAGTTGCCGACATAGGAAATCAAAATCTTGATGTTCGGATTTACGGCTTTCGCGCCCTGGATGTAACCCATCAAGAAGTCGTTGATAACGGTATTCTCCATGCCGCCGACAAAGCCGAGCTTACCGGTCTTTGAAGTGAGGGCGCCCGCTACGCCCGCCAGGAAAGAGCATTCGTTCTGTTTGTATTCGATGGAGTAAACGTTGCTGCATTTGCCGTTTTTGTAGTCAACGCTGGAGTCGAAGATGATGTACTTCTTGTCCGGATACTGCGGGGCGATCTGCGCAAGTTTTTCAGACATCTGCCATGTGCCGACGATAATGATGTCATAGTCCGGGTTTTCGGAAGCGTCGGTCAAAGCCGGTACCCATTTTGTTTCGTCCGCGGTCATTTCAATGACCTTTGTGGTGCAGCCCAGTTCGGATTCCATCATTTTTGCGCCGTTTGCAGCGGAATCAAAGAACGCCTTGTCGCCCAATGTACCATTTAACAGGATGGCGACATTTAATTTTTTGCCGGAAGCTGCCGAATCGCTTTGTGAAGTGTTTCCGGCGGCAGGTTCTTCGCTCTTGGCTTCCTGGGAAGAACAGCCGGTCAAGGCGAATGTCAAGGACATTGCTGCGATCAATAGTGCGGATAACAGTCTTTTTCCAATCTTCATATTATTCTCTCCTTTTCATTCAGCGTTTTATTATGTATTGAACCCCTGTCCCGGCCGCTGTCATCCGCGACGGGGAATTGCGGCATAGCATCGAAGAAACAATCGGTGATATTATTTGGAGATACCGATTTTCTTCTCTTTTCTGTTTCTCATTACGGAATAGACGATCAATCCGACGATGGTTAACGCGTAAGGAATCATCTGGACAAACTGAACCGGGATATTCAATACCTGCAGGTTGGTTGCAAGGGCGTCGGCCGCGCCGAAGATCAGCGAGGAGCCCATGATGCCCACCGGAGTCCCCGTTCCGAGCGCTTCCGCAGCCAGTGCGATGAAGCCTCTGCCGGCGACCATGTCGCGCGAGAACTTGTCCATATAGCCCATTGACATGTAAGCGCCGCCGATGGAGGCGAGAACGCCGCTGATGACCAGGACGATATACTGAATTTTCCTTACGTTTATGCCAACGCTTTCCGCTGCGTTCGGATTTTCACCGACAACGCGGATGCGCAGCCCAAGGGGCGGTTTATACAGCAAAAGCCAGATCAGGAATACGGAAAGGAAGGCAATATAGGTTAAAAGGTTATGACCGGAAAGGACGCTGCCCAAAACCGGGATATTTCCAATTACAGGGATATTGATGGAGGGCATGGTCAGGCTCTTTAGAGAAGTGGAATTTCCTTTGTCTCCGCAGATGGAATACAGGACAAAGATGGTTCCGCCCGAAGCCATCAGGTTAATCGCAATACCCACCAGAATGATGTCGGCTTTCAGGTTCAGGGCGCTGTACGCCATAATAAGGCCGAAAACCACACCGGTGATTATTGCAAAAATAAGGCCGAGAAATGCGCTGTGAAAAGCGGCGCTTGCCACTACGCCCGCCAGCGCGGAGCAGAGCATGATTCCCTCCAGGCCGATGTTCATAACACCGGCCCGGTCGGTAATCAGGGCGGCCAAAGCCGCCAGCAGGATCGGCGTTGTAAGCCGGATCACTGAAAAAAGAAAACTTGCTGAGAAGATTGTAGCCATTACAGCGTTCATGTTAAGCTTCCTCCTTTACTTGTCTCTGGGAATTCTTAACAATCATCTTGTGCTTGTAAGTATCCAGGAACATCTTGCCTGCAATTAATACAACGATAATTGCTTGAATGATCGAGACTACTTCCGGTGCAACGTCGGATCTTCTGGACATAATGTCCGCGCCGACGCGCAGGTAAGCAAGGAAGAAAGCCGCAAGGGGAATGAATTTCGGGTTGTTTTTCGCCAGAATGGAAATGATGATGCCGTCAAATCCATAACCCGGAAGGCTTACCCAGGAAAAGCGGGTGTACATTCCCAAAACC
>JAAYWU010000042.1 GCA_012516295.1 Clostridiales bacterium
ATGCTCCCCCTCCTCCAAAACCTCCAGCTTCGCGGGCAGGCATACCCTGTCCTTCAGCACCACGCCGTTTTCAAACGCCGCAGCGTCGTCCGCTGTAACCGGGCGGGCAAGAACCGCCTCGTAATGCTTGTACACATTGCTTTTGGGCGCAAGCATCCGGTGCGCGTAAGCGCCGTCGTCCGTAATAATGAGCAGCCCTTCCGTATCGCGGTCAAGCCGGCCCGCCGGAAAAAGCCCCCTCCTCTTCAGCGCCGGCGGCAGAAGGTCCACCACCGTCCGCGCGCGCGCGTCCCGCGCTGCGGAAAGCACCCCGGCGGGCTTGTTCATCATCAAATAGACAAATTCCTTAATGGATAAGGGCTCCCCATTTACCGTCACTTCGTCCGACAGCGTGTCCACCTTAAAATCCGCTTTTTTTACTATCTTTCCGTTTACCGCAACCGCGCCGCGGCGTATCATTGCGCCCGCGTCCTTGCGGCTGTCCGTCACATGCAAGGCAAGAATTTTATCCAGCCGTTCCCTGCTCACTTACTCACTTCCTGTTTTGCCGTATTCCTTTTCTAAGCTTCCCGATTTTTCGAAAAACTTGCGGCCCATCCCGCAGCATCGGCTGGAGGACAGGCCGTCGGCGACCTTTTTGTGTTTCTATTGTACGCGATCCGGGGAAAACGGTCAACTTCGAATCCGGTTCAGTCCGTTGGCCATGCGTTTGCCGGTATCTCGGAAGATACCGTCGGCGCGGCGGAAGACGGCAGATTTTCGCGAGGGGGAACTGTTTTCTGCATGCCGTAATCGGCACTTTCCTGCACGCCGCTAAAGCCGGTCATAAAACCGTCCAGCTCCACCGTGCTTAAATCCCCGCCGATAACAATATTGTTGTACACCAGCATGGTGGCGCGCACATTCGGAGCCTGCGGATAATTTGTCACCGCATATACCCACTGCCTGCAGGTTTTTCCCGCGTAAGGCAGAAGGTCCAGCCCCTGTTCCTTCTGTATGTTGTTGTATTGGGTGTACACATCATTAAATTTTTCGGGGATTGTCACTTCCTTCATCTCAATCGGCTCCGCGTTTACATTCCATCCAAACTGTTTCAGAAAAGAAATGCGGTCCTCGTTGGTTGCCGCTTTCAGGGAATATTGTTTTCCCCCCACCGTCGCAACGGGCTTTGAATCATGCATCTTGGAGATCACCAGGACGCCGGTTATGACAATTAAAACCACCGCAAGACCGATTAAAAGCTTTTTCCTGCCTGCTTTGACTGATAATACAAACATTTTAACGCCCCCCTTGTAATGATAAATATGCGTGAAAGGGGGCAAAAATGCAAAAAAGCAGCCTCCGTTTCCGAAGACTGCTTCATTTCTTTATTCTTCTCCCGCCGAAGCCTTCGCCTCTTCAATTACCTTTTGGGCAACCTGCTGCGGTGCTTCTTCATAGCGGCAGAAATCAAAGGTAAAGGAGCCTCTGCCCTGCGTTACCTGACGGACATAGGTGCAGAAATCATGCATTTCCGCCATCGGCACTTCGGCTTCCACAATCTGCTTCTTGCCGTCCTCCGTCGGATTCATCCCCAGGACGCGGCCGCGGCGCTTGTTCACTTCGCCGAGTATATCGCCCATGTTCGCGTCCGGCACGGTGCACTTCAAGGTACCGATCGGCTCAAGCAACACGGGGTTCGCAATCGGCATGCCCGCCTTATAGGCAAGGTTCGCCGCCATTTTAAACGACATTTCCGACGAATCCACCGGATGGTAGGAACCGTCGTACAGCGTGGCGCGCAGTCCCACGACGGGGTAACCCGCCAGCGGGCCTTTCATAATGCTCTCGCGCAGGCCCTTTTCAACCGCCGGGAAGAAGTTCTTCGGCACCGCGCCGCCGACAATGCGCTCGGCAAATTCCAGCCCGTCGCTGTCGCAGGGCTCAAATTCCACCCAGATATCGCCGAACTGGCCGTGGCCGCCGGTCTGCTTCTTGTAGCGGCCCTGCACCTGCACCTTCTTGCGGATTGTCTCGCGGTAGGGCACGCGCGGTTTTTGCAGCGTGACGTCCACGCCGAATTTGCCCTTTAATTTCGAAACGATAATATCCAGATGCTGCTCGCCCAAACCGGAAATCACCATCTGGTGCGTTTCGGTATTGGTTGTAAAGCGGATGGTGGGATCTTCATCCACCAGGCGCAGGATTCCCTGCGCAACCTTATCTTCTTCTCCCTTGTTCTTGGGCATTACCGCCATGGAAAGGGTCGGATTCGGGTAATCAATGCCGTCCAGCGTTACCTTCCGGGCCGGTGCGCAGAGCGTGTCGCCCGTACTGGTTCCCTGCAATTTCAGCACCGCGCCGATGTCGCCCGCAACGATTGCGGGGGTGTCCTCCTGCTTTTTACCGTGCAGAACAACCGTTTTGCCGATGCGCTCCATATTGCCGGTACGCATGTTGAGCAGTTGTGTGTCGGTTGCCACCTTGCCGGAGATCACCTTCAGATAGGACATCTTGCCGATGAACGGGTCCGCAACGGTCTTAAAGACAATGGCGGCGGTCGCGCCGCTTTCGTTCACAGAAAGCTCAACCGGGTTGCCGTCGGTGTCGGCGGCAATCTCCGCGCTCTTTTCCTCGGCGGACGGCGCCAGCCAGACGAGGCCGTCCAGGAACTGTTCCATGCCGCGCATCAGCAGGGCGTCGCCGCAGAACACCGGGCGAATCGCCCCGGATTTCACGCCCTTGCTAACGCCGACAATTACTTCCTCCGGCGTAAACTGCTCGCCCGAGAAGTATTTTTCAAACATCTCGTCGCTTGTTTCGGCAACCGCCTCGTAAATCGCGGTGCGCAAACCCTCGAGCCGGTTTCCCATATCCGGCATTTTTACTTCCACAGGTTTGCCGTTCTGGTAATCGTATGCTTTATACTCCAGCATGTTAATGTATATGTTCGCTTTGCCATCCTCAATGTACGGAACTACCACCGGGCAGACAGAAGGGCCGAAGCTTGCTTTCAGGTCTTCGAACACCCTGTAAACGCGCGCGCTTTCATCGCAAAGGCCGTTTACAAAGAAAATTTTCGGCAGACCGCGCTGATTTGCCGCCGCCACCGCCTTTCGAGTTTCACCGCACACGAAAACCTGCGTGCCGTGATTGACCTGGATTCCTTCAGGTATGGCAG
>JAAYWU010000043.1 GCA_012516295.1 Clostridiales bacterium
AAAAACTCCAGCTTTTCACCATCGTCGTCCAAAGCCGTCATGCCCGCCTTCCCTTCCGTGATTTTCATGCCTTTGCTGTCAATCGCCGTCAGCAGCTTTTCATATGTAACCGTAGTGGGGACCTGTTTATCCGGAATCCGCGGCATATAAATTTTCCCGATTGGAAAACGGCCGACCACCTTCGCCATGCCGCCGATATGGTCCGCATGCGGATGTGTGGCGATTAGAATATCGATTTTTGAAACGCCTAGCTTTTCCAGCGTATCGCATAGCGCGTCCGCGGTATCGGGCGTACCCGCGTCGATGAGCACCGTTTTTCCCGATGCCAGCCGGATCAGCTCGCTGTCCCCCTGCCCAACGTCGAGGTAGTAAACCAGCGTATCCGTATTTTTGCCCTGTGCGGCGGACGATTCGGCCTGCGCGCTTTGCAGCCCCGCCTGTACCGCCTGCTGCGCATCGCACCCGTTCAGCGCGAACGCCATTAAACATGCGGACAGCACCGCCAAAAAAGAAGTGAATTTCCGATTTCCCCGTAACAAAAACATTCCTCCTGATACCACAAAAAAGCCGCCCGTCCAGGCGGCTTTTCTTATTTATCTTCTTTCCCGTAAAGGTTGAAACGGAACAGCCTTGAATCATCCTCCGGCTTTTCGCAGACGATGTAGGCTTCCGCAATCTTTCCTCCTTCAATCAGCTGCGTAAGTCCGACAAGCTGACAAAGCTTGCTTTTCAAGTTAAGGTGGTTTCCATCACGCGTTACAAGAAAGACATTCCCCTCACATTCGTCAAGAACCTTTAAAAACGCGGGAACATCCACATCATGAAGCTGCAGCGCTGGCATCATTACGAATCTACCTCCCCTAATTATTCAATTTTACTTATTCCAACCTCATTATAACATTCAAAATCTGTTTGTCAATCATTTTTCCGCTCCGGTATGAAAGGAAAATTCCCTTCCGAAACACCTGAATAAAGCATCGGGGGCCGGCGCTGAAAAGCCTGCCATTGTGTCGGCTTGCTTAAATATGGTTGGGTATGGTATAATAATTCTAATACTATAAAAAGATAGGGGATATTAAAATGAGTTTCGAAACGGGCGCCTCGATTGTATTGGGCGACGCCTCAAATCTGTCCTCAATTTACAAGGATATGGAACAGCAGTTCCCCCCTTGTGAATTGTTAAAGTATGATAAAATATTGGAGCTGATGGAAAGGGGCAGGTATAAGCTTCTGAAGTACCGGCGTCTTTCCGACTATAAAACGGTCGGTTATGCTCTGATTTACAAAGTGGAGGACAGCAATTTGCTGTGGGGCGACTATCTGGCTATCCGTAAGGAATTCCAATGCCTGAAGTATGGCTCCGGTTTCATTCAGGCAATTATCGACAAGTATTGCGGCCCCTATGAAGGCCTTCTCTTTTCGGTGGAGCATGTATCAAATTCCGACCCCGCTCTGGCGAAAAACCAGAAGCGGCGTATCAAGTTTTATAAAAACCTGGGCGCACACCGGCTTCATGCGCATTATCTGCAGCCTACGGACGACGGTTGCCTCCCGATGTACCTGTATTTCAAGCCTCGCGAGGATGTTACCGGGATCAGCCGTGAAGCGCAGATTCATGCCATAAGCAAAATGTATGAATACTGTTTTTCACACCTGAAGCATTGCAGCGAACTGCTCCCGCGTTTTGAGAGTACGATTCGGGATGAAACGTTCGAGGATTAATACATAACGGTGAATTTTATTGTAGCATGCGCCCGTCCTGTATCTGAACGACACGTTCAGCAGAGGCGGCTATTTTATTATCGTGGGTTATCAAAATAACCGTCGTTCCCTGCTTATGAAGGGAAAAAATTATCTGCATCACAGCCTCGCCGGACTTTGAATCCAAATTTCCGGTCGGCTCATCCGCAAGGATAAGGGGTGGCTTTGCCGCGATTGCGCGTGCAATAGCCACCCTTTGCTGTTGTCCGCCGCTCATCTGGTCGGGCATATGATGAATCCGCTCGGAAAGGCCCACCCTCTCCAGCGCATCCAAAGCCAGCCTGCGCCGCTGCGCCGCGGGAACACCGCGGTAAAAAAGCGGCAGCTCCACATTCTCAAGCGCGTCCATTGTGCTGATAAGGTTGAATCCCTGAAACACGAAGCCCAGTTCCCGGCTGCGGATGTCCGCCAGCTTCTTTTCACTCAGCCCGGCTACGTTTTCCCCCTTCAGAAAATAATCTCCGCTGGTGGGGGTGTCCAGACAGCCAAGTATGTTCATCAAGGTTGATTTTCCCGAGCCGGAGCGGCCGACAATCGCCACAAACTCGCCCGGACGGACTGAAAGGGAAACATTGTCCAGCGCACGGACTTCGCTGTCCCCCCGGCGGTAAATTTTCGAAACATTTTGAATTGCAATCAACGGATCGATATCAATCACCTCGTTTACAAATCCCCACCGTTCGCTTATAATAAAATGAAAAAGCAAAAGGGGAT